>CAZLYS010000182.1:533-7827 GCA_964563415.1 uncultured Halomicronema sp. | reverse complement strand
TTTTATTGCCTCCCCCATGGGCCGGGGCTTTTTGCCAGACGATAATCCGGCTCAGGTAACTCCCGCTGCAGCTCTGGCGCTTTCCACAGCAGATGTGGTTTTGAGTATAGGGGCTCGTTGGAATTGGACCTTCCGCTTCGGGGCAGAACTTTCGCCAGCAGCTCAGCTTATTCCGGTCGATATTCATAAGCCGGAAATTGGCCGCAATATTCCTCCTAATGTGGGGATTGTGGGAGACGCCCACGCTGTCTTACGGGCTCTGGCTCAAGACCTGAAAACAACTGATTGGGAGGCTAACCCCAACACTCAAACCTGGCGCGATCGCCTGCAGCAAGCCTGTGCCGCCAAACATCAACAAGGACTGGCGCAGGTAGATGTGACGCGATCGCCCATGAACTTTGAAACCTTTATGACCACCATCGCCAGCGTTTTGCCGCGATCAGCCATAACCGTGCTGGATGGTAACTACACCCTAGAAGCTGGTTTACGCTACTTGCCATGCTACACCCCTGCTAGCCGCTTTACCCCTGGCACGAATGGCTGCATGGGAACCGGCATCCCCTTTGCCATCGGTGCCAAGATGGCCCGACCAGACCAGTTGGTCGTGGCGATTTGCGGCGACTTAGCGTTTGGCATGACCGCATTGGAGATCGAAACGGCCATCCGGCATCGGGTTCCTATTGTCATTGTGGTTGCCAACAATCAGGGAAATGCCGGGGCTCACCGGCAAGAGCAATTTTATGGACCGGATTATTCAGAACGGGTAACGATGTTCGTTCCCGATGCTCGTTATGACCTGATAGCCACTGCCTTTGGTGGTGCGGGTGCCAATGTTCACACCGCAGCCGAGCTAAAGATTGCGTTGCAAACTGCGATCACAGCTCCCATTCTGACTTGTATCAATGCTCATCTAGATCCAGATGCCCCTTCCCCTCGCATCTAAAAACTGACACTCAACTTGTTTAAGCCGATGACAGATTCTTCTCTGACCAACAAACTGGCTGCTCTGAGTCCTCAGCAACTGGCCGCTTTGCGATCACGGCTCAATGCCCCAACATCCTCCATGGCTGTTCAGCCCCGTCAGTCCCTGACTGCCCTGCCGCAAAATACTACTGCTCAGGTCAACGACCAAACCGCCTGGCGGACCACCTCTACTCAAGCCCGCCTCTGGTTTATCGATCAATATTTGGGACCCAATCCGGTTTATAACGTGGTGCGATCGCTGCGGTTATCCGGTACGTTGAATATTCCTGTTTTAGAAGCGGCTTGTCATTACCTGGTCCAGCGCCATGAAGCCCTCAGAACCACCATCCACGATGTGGATGGCGTTCCCTATCAACTCATTGGAGCAGGCAATCGCTTTTGCCTCGAAATTATTGACTTGCGACCTATTCCGGCTGCCGACCAAGAAGCGGCATTACAGCAACAACTACAGACCCACGGGCGACAACCTTTCAATCTGGCAACAGATAGTCTATTGCGGGTCGTCCTGTTTCAACTCGGAGATACCGACTTTGGCTTGCTGCTGGTGATCCATCACATTGTCAGCGATGGTTGGTCTTTAGGATTACTTGCCAAAGAACTTTCTGGCACCTATCAGGCCTTGCTGGATGGCTCAAACCCAAATTTGCCGCCGGTCCCCTTACAATTTGCGGACTATGCTGTCTGGCTGGAGACCCAACTACAGCAGGAGAAACAGGCGCGCGATCGCCAGTACTGGCAAAAGAAACTGAGCGGTGAGCTCCCGGTATTAGAATTACCTTGCGATCGCCCCCGAAGCCCCCAGCAAACTTACAACGGGAACCAAACTACCTTGCGATTCGACCCAGCGACTGTTCAAGGGTTGAAAAAACTAGGGCTGCAAACAAAAACCTCCTTATTCATGGTTTTGCTCGCCAGTTTTAAGGTTTTACTCCATCGCTACAGCCATCAAACCGACATTATCGTCGGTACACCCGTTGCCAATCGTAGCCGCTCCGAGTTGGAGACTATCATTGGCTACTTTGTCGACAATCTGCCTTTAAGGACTGATCTGTCTGGCAACCCCTCCTTTGAGGAGCTCTTGCAGCGAGTTCGTCAAACAGCCCTAGATGCCTATGCGCACCCCTATCCGTTTGCGGAAATCCTGACGGCTCTCCCACCAAACCCCGATGTGAGCCGCCCACCCGTCTTCTCCGTCCTGATGTCGCTGCAAAATACCCCCGATGCTGATTTTGCACTGCCCAATATTCGTTTTGCCCGCCCTCAGACCCTAGAGAACCAGGAGAAGACTCAATTTTCTGCCAAAGTCGCCCTCAGCAGTTACCAATTAGCTCCGGATATTCAGGTAGCTCGCTTTGATCTCACCGTTTTATTGAAAGAAGAAAATGACGGGGAAATTGCCGGAATCATCAGCTATAACCGAGACCTGTTTAACCCTGATACCATTGAACGCCTGATTGGTCATTGGCATAACCTAGTGCGAGGTATTCTGACTAATCTCCAAACCCCTATCGGTCAGTTGCCCCTGCTTACTCCCACAGAGCGCCAGCAAATTTTGGTGGACTGGAATCAAATGCAAACCGACTATGCCCAGGGACAGCGCTGCATCCATGAACTCTTTGAACAGCAGGTCAACCTGACGCCTGACACTGTTGCTGTAGTCTATGAACAAGAACAACTAAGCTATCAAGAACTGAATGCTAAAGCCAATCAGCTGGCCCATTATTTACAAGACTTGGGGGTCGGCCCCGAAACCTTAGTTGGCATTTGCGTGGAACGCTCCCTCGATATGGTGATTGGTCTGTTGGCCATTCTCAAGGCGGGGGGGGCTTATGTGCCTGTGGATCCCAGCTATCCGCAAGAACGACTGCAGTTTATCCTCCAGGATGCTCAGATTTCTGTTCTGCTAACCCAAGCATCACTGCTAGAGAAATTGCCGCAACAGAGTGCTCAAATCTTTTGTTTGGACCGAGATTGGCCTGAGGTTGCCCCCCACAGCCCCCTCAATCTCACTACAGAATTAACGCCAGAGAACTTGGCCTATGTGATTTACACATCAGGGTCTACAGGACGACCGAAGGGGGTGATGAACCGCCATGGGAGCATCTGTAATCGCCTGCTGTGGATGCAAGAAGCCTATGGGCTGACTCCAGAAGATCAGGTCCTACAAAAAACACCCTTTAGCTTTGACGTGTCCGTGTGGGAATTTTTCTGGCCTCTAATGGTCGGTGCCAGACTAATTGTAGCCAGACCAGAGGGACATAAAGACAGCCGTTATCTGATCGATCTGATGGAGCAACAGCAGATTACGACGGTGCATTTTGTCCCCTCTATGCTGGCAGTCTTTCTACAAGATCCTGAGATCGACAGACTAACATGCTTGAAGCGTGTCATTTGTAGTGGTGAAGCGCTATCAATTCAGCTGCAGCGAGACTTTTTTGACCACCTGAATTGTGAGCTGCACAATCTATATGGCCCTACAGAAGCGGCTATCGATGTAACAGCCTGGTCCTGTCGGTCTGATTCAACGGATAGTTTTGTACCTATTGGACGCCCGATCGCGAATACACAGATTTATATTCTGGGTCAGGATCTACAGCCAGTTCCTATTGGAGCGTCGGGAGAGTTACACATTGGTGGTGTCGGACTGGCACGTGGGTATTTAAACCGTCCACAGCTGACTCAGGAGAGATTTATTACCAATCCCTTTGGTGCAGGATGTCTTTATAAAACTGGCGACTTAGCTCGCTATCGTTCTGATGGTGCCATTGAATATCTTGGGCGCATCGACTATCAGGTAAAACTGCGAGGCTTCCGCATTGAGCTGGGGGAAATTGAAGCGGTTCTAGCTCAACACCAACAGGTGAAGCAATGTGTGGCTATGGTGCGAGAAGATACCCCTGGCAATAAAC
The DNA here is from genome assembly GCA_964563415.1 of uncultured Halomicronema sp. Taxonomy (GTDB): domain Bacteria; phylum Cyanobacteriota; class Cyanobacteriia; order Phormidesmidales; family Phormidesmidaceae; genus Halomicronema. The sequence continues at coordinate 3,934 of CAZLYS010000182.1, read as the reverse complement.
GTCTGGTGGCCTATGTTGTCTGTGATGACGCTTTAGAAAGCGAATTTGGTGGAGATGGGCTAAAAGCACACCTGAAACAGCACCTGCCTGACTATATGGTGCCCAATGTGCTGGTACCCCTGAATACTATACCCCTGACGCCCAACGGCAAAGTTGATCGCAAAGCTCTACGCGCTCCTGATCCATTGGAACGCTCGTTAACCAACGAGTTTTTGGCCCCGCGTACCCCCATGGAAGTCCAACTGAGCCAAATTTGGGGCGAACTTCTCAAAATGGATGAAGTCGGTATTCATGACAACTTCTTCGAGTTGGGTGGGCATTCGTTGTTAGCCACCCAGTTGGTTTCCCGGATTCGGAGTGAATTTCAAGTTGCTCTGCCCTTGCTGGAAATCTTTGATACGCCCACGATCGCAGATCTCACCCTCAAAATCACCTTGATGAGTACCCAACCAGCGGGCAGCCAAGAGCTTGAGTATGAGCAGATGTCTGCACTGCTGGATGAATTAGAACATCTTTCCGAGGATGAGGTGGAGACATATTTGTCTGCACAAGACTAACCTTGAAGCCCTATGGTCACCAGCTTAGAGGAGGATGAATTATTGTGATTGCCAGCCAAGCTTTGAAGCATCTTAAGGGAGAAGAATTTGGCTTCTTGAATCTACCTTTTCGAGATTTCAAACCTCGCCAACAAGGGCTGACTCATATCATCGATCGCGGCTATGGTCGCCGTCAATTAACTGATTTTCTGGAGATCGGTGCTGGTTACATAGACCTCGCCAAGTTAGGTTGGGGAACGGCTTGTGTGACGCCTAGTCTAACTGAAAAAATAGCTTTATACCGCACCTTTAGCATTCCTGTTTGTGTTGGGGGAACGCTGTTTGAACTGGCGGTGCTGCAAAATAAATTCCGGGAATTTAAGGATACGCTCCACCGGCTTGGCATAACTCATGTAGAAGTTTCCAGTGGCACCATAAATCTTTCTGGCCAGGCCAAAGCATCTTATATTCAGGAACTCTCAGAAGAGTTTATTGTCTTATCGGAAGTCGGCGATAAAAGTCCACACTGGCATCGCACTATCTCCTGGTGGATAGAAAATATTCAGGCCGATTTGGCAGCTGGTGCCCAAAAAGTGATCCTGGAAGGTCGCGAAACCGGTAATGGGGGAATCTACCAATTTAACGGCGAGTTCCAGGCAGAATTGTTCACTGGGTTAACACAAGAGATCGAGGTGCGGCACTTAATCTTTGAAGCTCCGCAAAAGGCTCAGCAGTTGCAGTTAATCCAAACTTTAGGAACCGGGGTCAATTTGGGAAATATCGCTCCGAATGATGTGGTGGCGCTAGAAACGCTGAGATTGGGTTTGCGTAGCGATACGCTGGTATCCATCCACGCCTAGCCTATTATTTTCAGCATTACGATTAATCTTTTTGAGTTATAGCCTTGTCAAATAACCACAGTAAAAACGTTTTTCATATTGCTATTCCCTGTAAAGATCTGCAGGAAGCAACTGAATTTTATGTAGGTAAACTTGGGTGTCATTTGGCTCGACAATATGACGATAGAATCACCCTGAATTTCCTGGGGATACAGCTCGTTTGTCATCTAGATCCACAAGCCATTGATCTCCATCCCCGGATGTATCCCAGACATTTTGGTATAACTTTCCATACTAAGGAAGAGTTTGAAATGTTACTGGCCCAGGCACAGACCAAAAAACTTCCATTCTTTCAGGAAAAAATAGTGAGATTCAAGGGTTTACGTGAAGAGCATTACACCTTCTTTTTGCAAGATCCTTCAAATAATCTAATTGAGTTCAAATACTATCAAGACCCCGAAATGATGTACTAGCTCGGGACCATAAAAGGTCAGACAAATCGCTGCCTCTACGCTGCCTAGCCATCGAGTTCGCTGTCACAGCAGCCCATATGACAACCGATAGACTACCCTCAACAGCTTCTATGCTTGCGCCTAATACTAATACCATTTCAGACCTCTTACAGCAATCAGCCGGCACAGCTGAGATCGCACTTTTACCGACCGATGAACGTATTGCCCTGTCCTACCGCCAGCTAGATGAGCAGGTTACTCAAATCGGTCGACAACTGGACACCTTAGGTATCCGCTACCCGGATCGGGTGGCTCTGATCTTACCCAATGGCCCCGAAATGCTAGTGGCTTTCCTGGCGATCGCCTGCCAGGCCATCAGTGCTCCCCTCAATCCCGCTTATCAGGAGGCAGAATTTGACTTTTATTTGGCAGATCTGGCCCCCAAAGCCCTCATCCTGCCTGCCGACACCGACTCTCCAGCCAGAACCGTAGCTCACGCTAGGCGGATACCGGTCCTGGAATTGACGGCGTTACCGGAAACGACAGGCTACTTTTCACTTTGCCCGATAGCATTGCCGGCCATGGATAGTACGCCCGCTGCCGGGCTACGACCAGTCTCCCCTGACGATATTGCCCTCATTCTCCATACCTCGGGGACCACGTCTCGACCTAAGCAGGTCCCCCTAACCCACGCCAATCTTCTGGCCTCAGCTCACAGCGTCAGTGATGTCCTGCACCTCACTCCCCATGACATCTACCTGAATGTCATGCCATTGTTTCATATACATGGCCTGGGAATGGGCCTGGCATCCCTGATGGCCGGTGCTTCCCTGATCTGTCGTGATCACTTCAGCCCTGATCAGTTTTGGGCGGATTTAGGTCAGTTTCACCCGACCTGGTACAGCGCTGTTCCGACGATGCATCAGGCGATCTCAACCACAGCCCAACATTATCCTGAAACCTTAAAACATAATTCCCTCAGGCTGATTCGATCGGCTTCGGCAGCCCTACCGGCCACGATCATGGCCCAACTTGAAACCCTATTTCAGGTGCCCGTGGTCGAGACCTATGGGATGACGGAAGCTGCGCCTCAAATTACCAGTAATCCCCTACCGCCCGGGCAGCGCTCGCCTGGGTCAGCCGGTCGAGCAGCAGGGCCGGATGTGGCTGTGCTAGGTCCAGAGGGTGCGCCTCTCCCCCCAGGACAGGTGGGAGAGGTGGCTATCCAGGGGACCAACGTCTTTTCAGGGTACGGCAACAATCCAGAGACTAATGCCGCAAATTTTAGCCAGGGTTGGTTTCGCACCGGTGATCAGGGCTATCTCGATGAGGAGGGGTATCTCTTTTTGCAGGGTCGCCTTAAGGAACAAATTAACCGAGGGGGAGAGAAAATTTCGCCGCTGGAAATTGATCAAGCCCTGATGGAGCATCCTGAAGTGTATCAGGCGGTTGCCTTTGCCGTTCCTCATCCCACCCTGGGCGAGGATTTAGCGGCGGCAGTGATGTTGCAACCGGGGGCTCAGGCTACCCCCCAGTCCCTCCGCCAATATCTATTGGGGGCAATTGCCGACTTC
>CAZLYS010000182.1:0-523 GCA_964563415.1 uncultured Halomicronema sp. | reverse complement strand
AGGTGCCGAGTCAGATTCTCCTGGTCGAAACTATTTCGAAGGGTGCCACCGGCAAACTGCAGCGTAACGGCCTGGCCACTAAGCTAGCCGCTTCCCTGATCGCAGACTTTGTGGCCCCTCGCAATGAGGTGGAGTGGGTGATCACTAGGATTTTTCAAGAAATTTTGGGGTGTGATCGGGTTGGGGTTACAGCCAATTTTTTTAGCCTAGGTGGGGATTCTCTCAAAGGAATTCGGGTCATTTCCCGGCTAGTGAAGCATTTTGGTATTGACCTATCCAATACTTTAGTTTTTCACTACCCGACTGCTGCCGAGTTGGCGGCAGCCATTCTGTCACAACTGCCAGGTACAGATGCCCAAGTCGACGAGTTGATAACTCAATTAGCAGGCCTTAACCCCAAAATTCTCGAGGAATTACTCGCTGCGGGGAACGATTGGACTTGATGACAATCATACACTCACGTTTTTTTCTGCAGATACCAGCCAAAAATTTTCGGCTGGTGTTGACTCATTAGATTTAAGGC
>CAZLYS010000181.1:0-7860 GCA_964563415.1 uncultured Halomicronema sp. | reverse complement strand
ATCTATTTTCTGCTCTTTTTTGGGGAGACACTGCAACCGTCTATTTTCCATTTTTTCCATGGATAATTTATCCACTGCTGGGAATGTATCTCAGTCAGTACTTGATCGGTAGCGAAATGCTCAAGAGCAACTTAAGAAAGATGGGCTGGTATGGGTTTGGCCTCAGCGCTTTAGGAGGCTTGATATTTCTATTGAGCACTGTTGGGGTCTGTGCGTTCGACGCTATCTTTCCTACAGTCGACTACCACCGTAGTGGCGCAAGCATACATTTACTCATGATTGGGTTTGTATTGGCATGGCTTAGCGTTTGCTATTGGCTTGAGCAGAAATTAGGGATTGAAAATCGAATCACAAAGGTGCTGATTTACTGGAGCAAAAATGTCACCGCAATATATTTTATTCAGTGGGTACTGTTTGGCTGTAGCATGTTGCTTTTTGACACAAACAAACAAAATGCTTTGGGGGCAGCACTCATTGGTTTTATCGTGCTTTTAATCACCCATTTCTCGGTGAAGCGTGAGGGTGTGAGAAAGTTATTTTCGTGGGTTTAGTCCTTTACTGAGTTAGGAGAATAGTGCCGTTTGCCAGCATATGAATCGCTGTGGGAGCTGCTAGCGATCGCGAAGCCAGCCGCAAAGTTCCGAAACAAGCCCCGGCTGCCACCACCATCAGCAACGCATGCATTACGGCATCAAACGGTAATGGCCAATAGGAAAGCGCCCAATAACCCAAATGACCTACCCCAAACAAGAGTGAAGTTCCGATGAGCGTCACAACATGCCCATGGCTGTTCTTGGCAAGTCTCTCAAATATTGACCACATCACACCGCGAAAGATGAGCTCTTCAGCCATCGGGCCAGCAACGATTACATCCACGACTTCAAGTGGCGATCTAGCCTGCTCTGTAATTCTTGAGATTGGTTGATGCAGAATATTGATGATGAGCAGAATACAAACAACAATTCCTACAAAATAGCAGGATTTTTTCCAGAAAGATGAAGCAGGGAACCAAGGAAAAGATCTGGTTTTCTTATCCCACAGAAAAATGCAAAGGATGATGAGCATGCTACTTAGCAAGCCATCGTACTGCAAAGATGATCCCAACTTGCCAACCAGCCACTGCGTCGCAGACGTAATGAAGGTCAGAGCTACCAGACCTGTGATTAAACCGAGAAAGATTAGGCTTTTCTTTCTAGCCACTCGTAAACTCCTCAAGCGGCGTCTTGACGAAAATTTTGTGAGGAGAATTAGTGTGCTAAGCACTTCTCCAAAACAGCAAATAGAAAGCCGCGATCGCTAACAATACCGTCACATACGATCCAACTTTGTGAACGGTCATAATTATGCCTGGGGAGGATTCGATGGCGCTCAGCACACCCCCCGAGGCAATCATGGCAACAAACGCGATCACTGTGAGCGATACGACCAGCCAGACACTGACACTCAACGCTGATGCTCTATAGGCGATTATCCCGAGGAAAACGAGTATGCCAGCCGCGACAATCTTATGCACTGTCAATAGAGCTACGCTGTAGGGCCTGCCGAAGTGAGTCAAATAGAAACCTGTCCCAAACACCAGCAGAAATGCCGCGGCTATGCCGACCATTCGCAAACCGTTTTCATTCATCTTTTCCTCCATCACTGGGCTTTAAGCCGTGCTCTATACATCCAGTTAAGTAGAAACAGAATACCGATCAGAAACAGGGGACCCGAAATAATCCAGCTCTCACCGCTGCTAGAGGCTAGATACGCTAATGCCAAAGCAATAAATAGAATCGAGCCCACCCACTCCCACCGCCATGCAACAGCTAATAAAATGACCACTAGGGACGTTGGGATCAGGTGCATAAGCAGAGCCAGAACGGTTTCGCCCAAGCCATACCCCTCACTGAATACATCTAAGGCAAACAGGCTCAGAAAGGCTGCGAAAAGAATGCCCAGAACCCTTGGACTCCAAAAGAGAAGTCGCTTTGTGATTAAATTCATAAGTCTCTCCTTTGTCTTCAACTCAACTCTGGAACAAGAAGATAGGGAACTTGTGAGGAAATCAGGCACTGCCCACTAGAGCCGTATCGCGGGCTAAGCGACCGTCTTCCATATGCACAATGCGATCAGCAATGTCGAGAATGCGGGTATCGTGCGTGACCAGCAAAATCGTACAGCCCTGCTGTTTCGCCAGCCGTTGCATGATGTCCACCACATCACGGCCCGACTTACTATCTAGTGCTGCCGTCGGTTCATCAGCTAGGACAATTTTAGGTTCGCTGACCAGGGCACGGGCGATCGCCACCCGCTGCTTCTGCCCCCCAGAGAGACTATCGGGATAATAATCGACGCGATCGGCCATGCCAACTGCCTCTAGAATCCCTCTGGAGTGAGCAATCCGGGCCTCAAGGGGCAGATCGGGATGGAGACGTAGTGACATACCCACATTTTGCTGGGCGGTTAAACAGGCCAACAAATTATGGGACTGAAAAATAAAGCCAATCTGGTTGCGAACCCTCACCAGTTGTTGTTTGCTAGCCCCAAAAAGTTCTTGTCTGAGGACATTGACACTGCCCTCCTGCACCGATCGCAGCCCGGCGATCAAGGTCAGCAAGGTCGTTTTGCCGCTGCCAGAGGGACCGGTCAGCAGCACAATTTCCCCCGCGCAGATATCCAAATCCACATCAAACAAGACCGGCTTGCGTAATTCACCCTTGCCGAAGGCATGGTTGAGTTGGCGGACGGTGACGACAGGAGCTTGGGAAGACATGGTTAAAAGGGAGTAGGGGATAGGGAGTAGGGGATAGGGAGTAGGGAGTAGGGAGTAGGGAATGATTTCTGTTCCCTGTTCCCTGTCATCTGTTCCCTATGCATCCTCTCCTCGTGGATTCTGATCGCTTACCTCTAAAAAACATCTGCCGGATCAGCAGACTGCAGTTTTCGCATGGCGACGGCGGCTGAAATCAAGCACATGCCCAGGGTTGCTGTAAAGACTTGCGAGGCAACGCCCAGCGTCATGGACACGGGGATGCGCGTGAGACCGCCAAGCAGGCCATACATGCCAATGGAGAAGCCAAAGCCAGGCACAAATCCTAAGATGGCCAGCAGGATGCCTTCTTGAAAGACCACTATCAATAATCGCCGGTCTGAATAGCCCATGGCTTTTAACGTGGCATACTCGGCCATATGATCACTCACATCGGAATAGAGAACCTGGTTCACTACCACGACGCCGACGATGAACCCCATAATGGCACCGAAGTTAAAGATGGTCCCTGCCGGATGCTGAGAAGACCAAAAGGCGATTTCGTAGTTCACATAATCTTGACGGGTCATTACCTGGACTTCCGCCGGCAGTCGGCTCTGGAGCCTCGCCAGCACTGCTTGAGGATCAGCCTCGGGTTCTAATTGCAAAATGCCGACGGCAATGCCGTCCAGGCTGTCGGCCCCAAACAGCCGCATGTAGTTCGAATCACTGGTGATCAGGTGTCCTTTCAAAAAAAAGCTACTCCCCAGGCTAAAGATGCCGCCAACCTTCACTCGGTGTCCCGATATCTCGGTGGTAATGGTTTTGCCCTCGCCAAAAGACTCAGCAACCGGTCCAGTAGTCGGCTGAGATTTGCGATCGAAGAGGACAATATTGGCCAGCTTAATAGCCTCTAGCTGCTGGTTGACCTCTGGCAAGGCTAAAACTGGCTGTACCGGGTCAAAGGCAATCACCGCAACTTCGGTGACTTCCTTATCCCACGGGTTCACCCAGATGGCCATTGAGTAGTAAAGGGGACTTGCTGCTTCAACGCCTTCTACAGCGGCGGCTTGATACAGATAACGCCGGGAAAACGTTTGACCATCCACCATGGTAACGGTGCGGTTACTGATTAAAACAATGTCACCTTGTAGATTCCGATGAACCAGCGTAGCGCCGTCGTACAACAGATTTCTGAATCCCAACTGCATGAAGATTAAAATATCAGCGAAGGCAATCCCCGATAGGGCAACTAATAGGCGCACTTTTTGATGGCTCAGCTGCGCCCAGCCTAGCGGCGGTTCCTGAAAAAATCGCTTGAATAATGCCTTGAGAGAAGGAGGTTTCATCGTTACCCCTCTCGGCGCGCTAAGTCAATCGTGATGCGAACTTGCAGATTGGTCAGACCCGCAACCCTATCGTTATCCTCCGGATCAATCCGGACCTTGACTTCAACTACCCGAGCATCTTTGTCGGCAGCCGGGTCGGCCTCCAGGACATCTTGCTTCTTAATTTGCATTCCCACATGGTCAATCGTGCCGTGAATTTCACCGTCAAAGCCACCGTGTTCGCTAATCACAGTAGCTCGCTGGCCCGGCTGCACTAGCCCGACATCAGTTTCATAGACCTCGGCGATCGCATACATCTGGTCAGTGCGTCCCAACTCCACAATGCCTTCGCTGGTGTTTACCTGTTCACCCACATGGGTATTGATCTTCAAAATCTGACCCGCCACCGGAGCCCGCACATAAAAGTCTTCTAGTTCGGCCTCAATCCTGCTGACTTGGGCGATCGCATGATCCAATTCAGCTTGCACCACCTGTCGATCAACCGGACGCACTTCCCTAAGCTGATCCAACGAGGCTTGCTCTTGCCGAATGCGCTCTTGCAAAGTTGACACCGTATTTTCTAAATGGGCCTCGGCTTGAGTTAAGGCAGCTTGAGCGGTTTCGAAGGTTTCGTGGCGATCGTCCAAAGCCGCAGTTTCAACTGCTCCTGCCTGGTGCAGTTGCTGATATCGCCGATAGGTTTGCTCCGCATTCCGAAGTTCAGCTTGGGCACTATCAATCTCGGCCTGCCGCTCAATGGTTTCACTCCGGAGCTGGGCTGCAAGTTCGTCAATGACAGCCTGTTGCGTCGCGATTTCGGCGACTTTAGCCTCTCCGGCTTCGATCTGTACCAGTTTTGCCTGATAAATCGCCACATACTGCTGCGCTTCTGTCAGCTCGGCTTGTTTCTTATCAAGACCTTGAAGAATGGCAATCATTTGATTTGCGTTCACCCATTCCCCTTCTTCGACCAGCAGTTGATTAACCCGGCTGTCTTGGGCATTGACCACCGAGAGCTTAATCACCTCTCCTTGCGGTTCTAATCGTCCTAAGGCGGTGACCGCCGCTGCTGGAGCCACCTCAACAATGGCATCTTGCGACTGCCGCTGATTTTGCGCCTGAGCAAGGACAAGATAGGTACCTGCTGAGCCCAGTAGCAAAACTAAGGCGGTACCGATAATCCAGTCACGAGAGCGTGTTTTGGGATGAAGGATAGTATCCATCGTGGCCAACCCCCTGACGCGATGTGGTGTTGACTTTGTTGACGGTTTGGAATCTCCACTTCAATCTTAAGTTAGAGTAAATATACTTAGGCAAAACGCATACAAGTCTTATCGCTTGTTTAAGTCAGGTTTGAATCTCCACATTGATTCTTCAATAGGACTTACGCAGTTGAATCCGGTTTTGGCCTCTGAATCCCCAAACATGGGGAAATCGGATTCAACATCCCCCAGATTTGGGGGACTGAGGGGGCTTTTGCACAGGTCCTATTTAACTCAAATCAGAATCACCCTTTCAAACTTCAGTTCTAGCTACTCAGCAATGACTAGAACTTGAGTTATTTCCAAGCATCAACACATCGAGGTGAAACGCATGGAACGGGATGAGTTGTTGCAACGCTATGCAGCTGGAGAACGAGACTTCAGTCAAGTGAATTTGACGGGCATTAACTTGGCTGCGACCAAACTGAGCGGCATTAACTTGATTCGGTCTGATTTATCCCATGCCTGCTTAACCACCGCTAATTTGAGCGGAGCTTTCCTGGTCATGGCAAATCTGACAGCGGCTGATTTGCAACATGCCACTTTGATCGTAGCCAATCTCAGCGGTGCCAATTTGCAAGACGCAAATCTGAGTCACACCAATCTTTGTGAAGCAGTTTTGACCGGAACCTTATTGTCAAAAGCTAACTTGTCAACCGCGAATCTAGAGGGGGCCATTCTTGCTGGGACAAATTTGGCGCAGGCTAATCTTCAAAAGGCTAACCTGCGCGGGGCTAATCTCTACGGTGCTGATTTACAAGATGCAGACCTGAGCCAGGCTAATCTAACCCGCACAAACCTGCGGGGTGCCAACTTGCACGGGGCGATTTTGCCAGAGGGACAGCTTCAGGGCTCAATGGCTCGATGAGAATTGAAGGATTTGGGAGGAAGCTCAATAATCGATGACTGGGAAATTGCCTCTGTTGGCATCGGTACTATTGAACGTCATTCATGAAGACTGTCCGATTCACCAATTAATCAGATGACGAATCACAGCGAGGACCGGGATATGAGGAGGGTGAAGTAGAGCGGCAAGCGCCAAAAAACTGAGCCAAACGGGACTGGGAGATAGGAGGTAATCGCGATGAATACCGATGAGCTACTCAATCGATATAGTGCCGGAGAGCGCCAATTTCAAGCGGCAGATCTTAATGGAGCCAGCTTAGCCCGAGCGAACCTTGAAGGCGTCATCCTCAAAGGGGCAAGCTTGATTGGCGCAAATTTGAGTGGAGCCATCCTGGTTGGGGCCGATCTCAGTCAAGCCAATATGATTGGGGTCAATCTCAGCGCCGCTGACCTCAGGTCCGTCAATTTGCAAGGGGCAGAATTAATTGGCGCTAACCTGGGTGGGGCAAAACTGGGTGATGCTGATTTGGTGGGTATTACCTTGAATGGTGCGAATCTCAGTGCTGCCAATTTGAGCAAAGCTAATTTCAGCACTGCCTCTTTAGTGAGGGCGAACTTGGCTGGGACTGTCTTGAGTGCAGCGCTATTGGCAGAGGCCAATTTGTCAGGGGTAAATTTAAGTCATGCCAGCCTAGTCGAGGCAGATCTAAGCCAGGCAAATTTAGAGGGCGCTAATCTCGCTGGAGCCAATTTAGGCAAAGCCGTTTTGCGAGGCACCATCCTCACGAATACGAACCTGGGAGGAACCAATTTACAGGAAGCAGATCTTAGCGCTGCAAACCTGAGTGGAGCCAATTGGCCGGAAGAACATTGGCTAGAGGCGAACTTAGAAGGAGCCATTCTGCCCGATAACACCACACGAGAAGCCACAATGCCTTGAGCTGCTCCAAGATGATGGAGTGCGCAGAAGCAAGACTCAACCACCCTTAAGATTTCAGGCAGTTAACTAGGAGAAGTGCGATCGCCCAGACAAACTCTCAATCATGAAACGTGACCCTATCAGCCTAGGAGGTGTGAGGGTAGAGTGTTGGCAAGATTCAGATGGAGGAGCCAATTGCCCCACTTTATCCACCATGTCCAGCCCCCGTTAAGCTTTATTCCCCCGGCCTACAATCCCTGGTTGCTACGAGCCGTTCATTGGGCGCTGCCGCTGCTGCTACGGTTACGGTTACGGCCCTGGCTCCCTGCTGGCATTACCCATATTGAAGTGGTTAACGGTGCGGTCCTGGCACAGCTTTATCACGAGTTTCAGCAAGGGGAGCTACGGTTTGTGATGGCCTTTCGCCATGTGGAAGTCGAGGATCCGCTCTGTGGGTTACACCTACTCTCCAGGGCCATCCCTCGGGTAGCTCGGCAGCAAGGCATACTGCTACAGACGCCCCTCCATGCCCATTTTATCTACGATCGCGGGATGCCGTTGTGGGCTGGCACCGGATTAGGGTGGGCGTTCTCTCGTTTAGGGGGCATTTCCATCCGTCGCGGGCGGCAACCTGACTGGTCAGGACTGCGACAGGCCCGGAAACTGTTGACCCGAGGGGATTTGCCCCTCGTGATCGCCCCCGAGGGAGCCACGAACGGCCATAGTGAACGGGTCGGCCCCCTAGAATCTGGGGCGGCTCAACTGGCGTTTTGG
>CAZLYS010000180.1:0-7865 GCA_964563415.1 uncultured Halomicronema sp. | reverse complement strand
CCTTCCTTTAGTGCTGGTATAGTATTCTTGCCCCACAGAAGGGGTACGGAAAGCCAGAAAAAACATTATATACACCAGACAAGATGGTAGATATTTTTGGTGTAGCATACCTTGATGATATATTGTGAGCTTGAATGATTGTTATTTATTGTAAATCCCGGACTTTGCCGCAATTTAGGGTTGGTCACCTGATTTATGTTTGCCAAATTTTGAATTTAATTTGTTATACTCTGACTGACCAATGATAATCTATTCACAGAACGGTAGCGGCTTGTTAAAGAAGGGAACAGTCAAGGTCAATTAACAAATTATTAGCTTCGAAATCATCGATTTTTAACTTGAGATTTACCTGAGGGCAAATAATCTTGGAAAATTTTCCCAAGACCCTGGTCACCCTTATTTACTTGTAAGGTATGTCATCATATTTTTATGACTATGTGCCATTTATTGAAGGGGGCATCCATATAGCTTGTTCACTGTGTAAATGTGATGAATACAAAGATCAATATTGTGTCTTTTGTTCCTATTAATCTGAGAACACCCCAAAATACGACCCTGACAGATCCTCAAGATCTTACAGTTCATTGGGTACTTCCCAAAATTTCCTAAATACTTCTTAAGACATCATAAGACCTGTTGAAATATGGTTTTTACATTTGAGGTATGGGTTTTCCCTAAAATCCCTGGAGCATAGTTTGCTCACGGTGTTGGGATGCGCTGGTCTCAGGAAACAAATACCGAACTATGACAAAATATATCTATCTATTGATTGTAAGTTTAGCAGTTCTTTTTATATCATGCAATGTGTATCATGATGTTCAAATCTCAAAGGATAAGAGTGTGGACTTCTCTCAATACAAAACCTATGCTTGGCTCCCCGATGTTGAAAATACTCGTGAGTCGGATTACAATAATGACTTTATCCGTCAAAAGGCCCACGACTATTTCGTGCATTGTATGGTTCAACGTCAGCTTGAACCTGACACCATGAACCCACAACTTTTATTGCGTGTAGAGTGGTTGAGTCATACAAGGGAAATGGAACTGCCACCAGTAAGAGACCTGGATGATCATTACAGCGCACCAACAGTTTATATATCTAAGGGCAAAGTGAGTGGCAAACCGTTTTGGGGTAAGGGATATCCTGAAATGGAAACTGTAGAGTATGCCCATGGAGGTGTCAGATTAACGGTTATCGATAGACGTACCAATAAAAAAGTATGGGAGGGGATAGCTCAAGGCAATCTTTATGATCCGAATATCATGTATGATGATCTGCATCCAGTTATCCACCAGATGATGAAAAAGTTTCCTATTAAAATCCCAAAGTAAGATACAAACAAAGCCTTTAAAGAAGACTAAAAGCCAGGTTGTTACTATGGTGGACTCTTGACGCTATGGTAACCGGGTTCAGATGTCAACTCTTGTTTGTTCCCCAAAATTAAAATTGTATAAAATATATCGCTACTTAGTGCATAAAATTATGATGAATGGCTATATACATTTGTTGGCATCTTTTTTTCATAAAAATCATATTACTTAAGAAATGATACCATCTTTTTATATGCATAAAACAAACATTTAGTGTTTTAGTACTAAATGTTCCTCTCCATGTATACCAAGCTTGTTTATATTTTTTAAAGTTATGTGTGTAGAGATTGACTTTCTACATAGTCATAAACTTGTTGAATAAGGAAATGGTTAAGATCAATTACCCGATTGTTAACTTTGAAACTATCGATTTTCAACTTATGGTCTTAATAGGAGAATTTCCCTTTTTGGTTTGCCACTCTTTTTATCAATGCCTTTCTTTCATCCCAAATAGGAAAACAATCACATGGATAAAAAGAAGGATGGATACCATGGACCTGGTCCAATCTATGCAAGAAAGGTCATGAACGGGATTTTAAAATATTGAAATCCCTGTCCATGATGGTCTTCTTTATATTACTGTCTAGCAGTCCCTCAAAAAAAATCCCATTTTTTTAGCCCCAGTACTTTGATCTTTCATTTAAGGTGCTTACATCCCATATCTCAAAGTTTTACTAAATATACCGAAGTACTTATTTCAGTCAGGGAGTATCCTTTTACGGGTTGAACCCTTTGACCCTTGCCACTATTTCATTTATCTCGATCAAGAAGAAATGTGTACCCTGTACTCCCCAAAATTTTGTAATGGAAAGGGTAGTATCTGTGCAGCTACTTCATTTTCCCCCATCATTGTACTTGTAGAATGGATATCATTGTTTTCCCTGAAGTACTCGCTGCCTCTTTTACAGCTACAATTTCTACATTCGCAGTCACATCCATTATATTTTCTGGCATCTGATAGCCCACTTTGTTGATCCTTCCTTGGTTCTTTTAATGATTCTTCCCATTCTTTTTTGTATTGGGTGAGAGACATACCTGTAAACTTTTTAAACTGGCTAGAGAGATAATGGATACCGCTATATCCAACATTGATCGCTATCTGGCTCAAGTTCAACTTCCCTTGTTTGATCAGCTCTTTTACGGTATCGGTCCGTAATTCAATGAAGTATTGCTCTATAGTTTTCTTTTGGTACTGACTATATACCTTACTAAGTTGGTGATAATTTCTTGCCAGTTGTTGTGCGATATATTCGGATAACTTTAGCTTCTGGCTTAAGAGATCTATATCCTCGAAATACTTGTGAATGGCTTTATTGATTTCAATTATCATCATTTCATTGGGGTCTTTGACCAGTCCTAAGCCAAAAGTTTCCAACTTTTGATTGATGATTTCAAGATTGAGTGGCTGTTCGGCGATTATCACCGCATAACCTAGCCCTACTTTATTATATTGAACATTTAAATCAGTTAAAATCTGCTTTACTACATAGATACACCTGGGGCATACCATATTGATTATTTGTATCGTGAAGGTTTTCATTACAATATTGAGTTTTTTTTGAAATAGGAGAATGAGGGGCACAGAATAGTGTCCACTACGATAAAATCAATATTGTCGGTCTAGCAGAGGAATGATTGGAAAAGGATACAAGCATATAAGCCTGTAATAGGGGGCGAAAGTGAACTATTAAGTTTGTAGGGGTTTGTTTCTTTATAAATGATGAGATGTGAAAAATGATTCCAAACTAATGTATGGTGAATTATCAATTCTTGCTTCAGATCAAATCCTGGGCTTTCATAATTTATCAAACTAGCGTAGAACCGATTGATCTCCTCTTTGCAACAATCTTCAATGGATGGTGATTCCATTTGAGAAAAAGTGGCTGCTTTTTCAAATAAAAAGCTATGATGGTCATGTCCAAGTTTTGAAATTGTTACTTCATGACTATGATGGATATTATTTTTATGAATTAGAGACTTATTGACGATTCCTAGATTGCACAAAAAATCACATATGAATACAACAGAGAATACTGTCAAAGTTAATGCAGCTATTTTCTGTCGGACATTATGTAATTTTTTGATAAACATAATTCAGAGATTTTACTCGTTACATCAAAATAACATATTAAATTAAAAGGAAAACATGATTTTTGTCAATTATTTTTCTTTATCATATACAAAAAAAGAGGATAAGAGGATCAAAGCTTTAAAAATTAGGAAATTTTTTTCTTAACAATTTTTTCAATTTCTAGAGCGGCCTCATCGTCTAATTTTACAAAATTGTCAAGATAGACCCGTAGTTGCTCATACATATTTTCCTACCTCCAAGGATTAAGAAGGATATTAGGAGAAATATTTTTGAGTAAAATGGATAAAAATCAAACACATGTCATGTAATGTTCTCAACACCAGTATTTGGAAGTTTAATGTAGAACGTACTGCCCTCAGTGGTGCTCTCTATGCCAATCTTTCCATGAAGTTCTGCTACTATACTTTTAACTATAAATAAGCCCAATCCATGTCCAGTGGCCATAGAATTTGCTCTGAACCCGACCTGAAAAATTTTCTGCTGTAACTCGACCGGAATCCCAGGTCCATTATCTGATACTGTAATTACTATTCCACTATCTACTTGATAAAACTGTACTTTTATGAGACACTTGTTCTTTTTGATATCCCGGTGCTTTATACTATTTTCTATCAAGTTTTGGAGCAAAGAAAATAGCTTACTTTCATAGTATTTAATTCGACTTATACAGTGGTTAAAAACCTCAATAGTCACACTATCAGGAGGTTGAAGTTGATAAATTATTCTATGTATAATATTCTCTATATTGATGAGGGTTAAAGTTTGATTAGTCTCAAAATATTCTTTCATAAGTTCTTCTATACGGCTGGTTAGATCCTCCGTAGTTTGCAGGAGGGTTCTTGCATACTCTTTACTTCTTACAATGTCTGATTCGTCAAGGGCCAGTCTTGCAAGGCCTTGTATCTTATGGATAGGACTTAAAATATCATGGGTAACCCTCGCCAATATAGATTTTAACTTTTCTTCTTCATTTAAAACCATAGTCTGATCATTCTGTTACTTCACATCTAAGATAAGTAAATAGAGGTAATACATCTAATTAGATATACTCTTTTAGGAGTACCGTAAATATATTTTATGGCTTTTTATACAATGAACGAACCTGAAGATCATTCTAAAAAAGTACATATGGCCAAGTTGGCTAAAAGGATAATGCAATTAAGGTTAGAAGAGGGGGCATTTGAATTATGAAACTTTAAACATTGAGCATGACATCTCTCGCTCACAATACTGGAGATATGAGAAAGGTGAAGACCTACACTTTAGTAGCCTCGTAAGAGTTGTAAATGCTCTAGGTTTTTCCCTTGAGGAGTTTTTTAGTGAGGGATTTTAAAAAACTGACTGACTAAAATGTAAAATACCTAAAATTTAAGAATCCAATCACAGCACCCAATTATCTGAATGTCGGTATAGTTACTGCAGCATAGGGATGGGGATCTTATCATCGGGTAACTCAGGCGGATTGCTCCGCCCTTGTCCCCTAAGAACTGTGCGTGCATGTTTCCCGCATACAGCCGTGGCATATCGCCTCAAGCAAATGAAACAACAGACTGGTTCTTCGCCTATTGCGGCTGTATTGATACCTTTTGCTGGTGGTGTAACTGCCTGTGACAATTAGGGTGCATCAGCTGTAGGTTGTCCATATTATCCGAACCACCTAAGAGTTTAGCCACCATATGATGTGTATGACATCCTGGGTCTCTGGTCATTATAGGGTTCAATACCTTGATAAATAAAGATAAGATCTATATTCTTGATAGCATCTATACTTCTTTTCTCATAATGTATAAAATATATCCGATACCACCTCTTGGATAACTTCGTAACTCTTTATATAGCTTTTGTAAAAATTGGTCAGATGAAGCGGTTATCCAATAAATGGTCTCTTTGCTTTAGTTCATCCAAAGTGATTTGGAAAGCAATCTTTATTTTTACCAGCCTGTCCCTGAAAGCCAATAGTGGTTCCCCACCTGGATTTTTCAGTTTGGAAAGACAGGTACTGGCAAGCCTAGCTACCTTTAGCTCATGTCTATGCAAGAAAATGTATAAGCTATTCTCTTGGCATTTATACGGTCGTCGGACGCCGAGCGTTTTCCCCCTTTGTAGGCCTAAAGAGCATTTTATCTCCAAAGGGTTGTATAGGGCAAAGTGTAATTGTTCCTCCTTTAAGAAAAAGCTAATGGGCAGACTATATATACCTGTGCCCGGCACCCGGTATGCTCCATGGCAAAAGCGTTTGTCCAAATCTATCCTCAGTTTTTTAGAGTTGAGAACAAAATGAAAGATTGTATTTTATTGGTCACGGTATTGGGTTCAAAACCCTGCACTTTCAGTACAGAACTTTAGTGTTGCGAAAAAATGTGGTAGGTTTGTGCAATGACACAGAAATACAGGAAAGGTCATCACACAGCCCCACTCCTGACTGTCCACATAGTTTGGTTGACCAAATATAGATACCATGTACATCAATTTGACCTTTTATACTTTGTAGTCTTAATTTTATGTCTTTTGTTAAGTCTTTGGATAGCATAAATATTTAGTTTTAGCAGTTGCAATTTCCGTTTTGCACTGGAGGGCACTTCTCTGAACCATAACTGCAATACACACAGCAATCACCATCTTTGGGTTTGATCACCTCTTTGCAATTTTCACATTCGTAGAAATATTGACATGCATCTTTCGGCATTGTTTCTTCCTTCTGATAATCGCAGTTCGGACAAGTGATTGCTGATTCTAAAACTACTTCTTTCTCCATGTTATTGATCTTTTAGCATTTCAATTACCGTATATCCTGTTTCATTAATCGCATCTATTATTCTTCTTTCTCCGAGCATTGATGGTAAATACTCAATTGTGGCTGAGCCTTCAGCGTAGATAGCATCCACTGACTTCACGCCTTGGAGTGATCCGACCTCATGCTCAATATGGCTTTCACAACCGGTACAGGTCATTCCTTTTATCTCAAGTATGATCTTATGTGCTTTAGTCGTGTCTTGTTCTGCAAATAATAGGGTATTTACATTGCCTCCACCTAAATAAAACATGTGAGAGTAACTTGGAAAAGCAAGCATCAACCCTGCAAAGACCGTAACAATTCCCAAGAACCTTTTCGATTGCCAGAAGGAAGGTTTATCATCTTGCTCACAAGCACAATCAATTTCCTCCTGCGTCCGTGGCTTGAGCTTTTGATACCAGGTAAAACCCAGGATACCTATTGTCAAAACAATGAGATATGGCCTGAATGAATCCATCCAGGAAAAAGTAGCAGCTATGCCACTGATCCCTGCCAAGAATGAAAACACGGGTGTGATACAACAAAGCGAGCTTAATAAGGCTGCTGATATTCCACTACTTAATAAATAACCTTTTCTCATAATAATGTTTTACTTAAGAAGGGGCTCAATGCGCCCCTTCCATAGCTTTTTTACAATACGCATGTAACTCTCCCAATTTGACCTCATAAGGACATGCTGGTGTGCCAGCTAATGGGCAATCTGTTTTCGTACAATCCGGTGTACCTTCCGATGGACAACATTTTTGAGATGCATCCATCTGAAAAGCCAAACCTGCCAAGGCTACCATTGCAACAGCGGAGAAAACAATCAACTTTCTTTTCATGACTCTATGTTTTTATTTACTCCGCTAAGATCGAACAGTACCCTGGGGGGTGTCCAAACTTTTTTCATTTAAAAATCGCTTGAGCTTGTCTTCAACACGTTGCGCTTCTTTTAATTTTTCGGGAACATCTTCCGGCTTAATTTCCGGGAATAAGATTCGGAGTTTCTCTATCGCATCTTCCTGTCCGCAATTACCAGGGCAGGTAGCATAAACCGATGATATTTTTTCTGCCAGAGCTTTCCGGTAAGTATCATCCAATAATTCAAAAGTGCTCTTTGTGAGCATGGACTGCACAGCCTTAAGCTGTAAAAGAATATTTTCAGCTTGATTTTCGTCATCAATTTTAGTTAGGATATATCCTAGCTGTCCCTGAACAGTTTTTATTGAAGTTTTGATTCGCTTTGTCAGGTCTCCTCGGATCATGATGTTATAAGTTTTTCTCGTGGGATCAACAACTCAAACAAAGTGTTGAGAACCATACTTTTGTACTTCCGAATAGAATAAAATACGGTTTGGCCAACCTTCTTATCCTGTACTAGTCCCCCATCCTTTAATTTTCTCAGGTGTTGGGAGATTCCTCCGACAGATATTTCCAGCACATCACTCAGATCACAGGGACACATTTTGCCCTCTATCTGTAGCAGGAAGAGAATTTTCAGTCGGGTGGCATTGCCAGCCAGATTGAATGTCTGCGTTGCCTGACTTAATGCATCCTCCATACGCTCCAGCGTTTGTTTGCAACCCTTGATTTGCATCGGATGAGCCATCACTCTGATACATGCCT
>CAZLYS010000179.1:0-7887 GCA_964563415.1 uncultured Halomicronema sp. | reverse complement strand
TCAATAAGGTGGCTGATGATTTAGCCGTTTTTGCATCAACGCGTAGGTCCCAGCACCTTCATAGAAAACGGTCTAATGAAGAGGGAAAGCATCTTTGGCGGCGCTCTATGAGCTGAAACATCGTTGCAATTGTTTATAAATCACCGTTAAGTTTGACCACATATAGTAGATTTTGTCTGCAGGACAACTATATATAGCGGTTGATGGAATGGCGACGATATCGATATATGCGACTTACTGGGAGCATATTGTGAGTCTTGAGAAGAATTTTCCGCGATCGCCCCTTTGTCGCTAGAATGCGGTGACTCTTGTTTGGGTTGACTGCGATCGCACCCGCTCCAGGGCTTTAAGAGCAGAGGGTATGAACATGACAGCACAGCAAATGCAACAAACTCTGAGAGTGCGCCTGCGCCGATGGTGGGTGAGCACTCTTGTGTTCGCGATCGCGATCGCGGTTTGCCACAGCTTGATCTTGCATACCCCCGTTCAGGCAATGGAGCGTCCCCTGCTATTGAGCCAATCGATCGAAGACTTGCGCGAGCAAAAAGAGAGCATTGACCAAAAGCGTCAAAATATTGAGCAGCAAACTGAACAACTGCAGCGGCAGACAAACCAAGCTGAACAAAATTTGGATCTCCTGCAAAACACCATTGCGGCCACGGCCGAACAAATTGCGGAGACAGAATCACGGCTGAAAACCGCAGAGCAGCAGCTTGAAGGGTTAGAGAGCGATTTGCTCAAAGCCGAAGCCGCCTACGAAGAAGTCCGCAGGGCAGCGGTAGGGCGACTGCAGTTTTTGCAGCGACAACGGGGTGGCGAAGGCTGGGCAGTGCTGCTACAAAGTGAAAATTTCAATGAATTTCTAGATCGCCGTTATCAATTACGGCGGGTTTACGATGCTGATCGGAATGTACTCGTTGACCTCAAAGCCAAAGCTGATGAAATTAAGCAGCAACGGGCTGTTGTTGAGTCCCAAAAGACGCGAGTGTCTCTACTCCGACAAGAATTGCTGGCGAAAAAGCAACAGTACGAAGCAGAAGCCACCCAACAAGAACTCTTGATCAGTCGCTTAGAGACCGATCAGGCAGCGCTAGAGGCAGCACAGGCACAATTAGCAAAAGACTCAGAAGAAATTGCCACCCTTATTCGCCAAAAAGTCGCAGCTGCAACGGGTGTCATTCGCGGCACGGGAATTTTCGTCTTTCCTGTGAACGGACGGATTACTAGCGGCTTTGGTTATCGCCGCCACCCAATTCTCGGGACCTCTCGATTACATGCTGGCGTTGACTTTGGAGCACCCACAGGCACGACAATTTATGCGGCTGATACGGGCCGAGTGATTTATTCTGGTTGGTATGGCGGCTATGGCAACACAGTCATTGTTGACCACGGTGGCGGCATTACGACACTGTACGCCCATAGCAGCCGCTTGTTTGTTAGGGTTGGGCAATCGGTTAACCAAGGGCAGGCGATCGCGGCAGTCGGCTCCACTGGTTTATCAACCGGGCCGCACCTGCATTTTGAGGTCCGGCAGAACGGTTCACCTGTCAACCCGATGGCGTATCTTTAGTCTTTGCTGCGATTGAAGCCTTTGCTGCGATTGACATGTTCCATGATGCGAATCTTACGGGCCTGTCCACCTTTTTCATCCGGCACGGTGGCGTTGAGCTTAATGTTAGAACTCAGCGACAAGTGCTGTTGAACCTGCTCTTTGCTGGGCATAGCAACTCTCTAAAAATGGGCTAATAATAAAAAACCAGGACAGGCCAACGAATTTACGAAAGACTATCCTGGCAATCATCACTATGAGGAACCTCCTCCAGCGGCATGCGGAGAAAGACCTTCTTATTTCTTAATATACTCTCATAGAGGGCAAAATCTCAACCTCTTGGCCTTTGCACTGATCCACCCATTCACTACTCTGCAAAGAGTGTGCCGTACTTAGGCTGAAGCACCCTGAATGGCAGTAAACACTCACGTTTCTGGGGGGGGAGCCTTATCCTCTGGGCGATGTTAAATCTGTAAGTCAGATGCAAAGCAGGAACAACTCAGGCGTGACGAAACCGATAGATGCGGTGTTGATTCCGGGAGGTGGGTTGACGGCATCCGGTGACGTTGTGCCGTGGGTACAAGCGCGCTTAGAACGGGCGATCGCTCTGAGCCCGCCACCGCAATTTTTCATCCCTCTCAGTGCAGGCACTACCCATAAACCACCGCCCATGGATGTGAATGGCTTCCCCATTTTGGAGTCCGTCGCCGCCGCGTCTTATTTACAGACTCGTGGGATTGAGGGATCCCGCATTCTGCCTGAGACAGTTTCATTAGATACCATTGGCAATGCCTACTTTGCCCGGTTGCAACACATTGAGCCGCTGCAATTACGACGGTTACACATCATCACGTCAGCCTTTCATTTGCCAAGAACACAGGCGATTTTTGATTGGATATTTGCGCTGCTACCCTATCAAGAACCCTGGCAACTCACCTTTGAAGCGGTGCCCGATGTGGGCATTTCAGGCGATGCTTTACAAGCTCGGCGCGATCGCGAGCAGGCGAGTTTAGAAAAGTTTCAAATCTTGCAAACTCGTTTCACGACAATGGCTGAAGTTCATCGTTGGCTGTACACCGAGCATAGTGCCTATGCCATGAGCCAAACTCCCCATCGGTTGAACAATGCCGCCTTGAGGACTTATTGAGATGATGCGTGCCACTGTATTGTCAATACCGATCTACTTATTAAGGCGGTTATCTCGCCGGAGACAGGTGCCATCACTTGATTTAGAGGAGCCGTCTCACAACAGCTCAGCTTTCTCGCAGCACGTAACCAACGCCTCTGACTGTCTGAATCAGTCGCTTATTGTTGTCACTATCAATTTTGAGGCGTAGATAACGGACATAGACCTCAATCACGTTTGACTCACCCATAAAGTCATATCCCCAAACATTTTCCAAAATTTGTTCTCGGGCAAGCACTTCACGTGGGTGTTCCATCATGTAACGCAGCAACTCAAATTCTTTTGTGGTCAATTCGATCACGCGACTGTTTCGCGAGGCGATGCGAGTACCCAAATCTAAGGTGAGATCTGCAAAGCGGAGTTGTTCTGCAGCGATATCACCCGGTTGCAAGTAAATCTGCACAATTTTGAGGAAAGCATCCGCCTGATAGGGCTTGAGGCAATAATCATCAGCACCGGCTTCGAGACAGGCAATGCGGTCTTCTAAAGCATCACGCGCCATCAACAGCAGTACTGGCAGGCAAAACTGCTGACTGCGGAGCTGTTGACACACCGCCAAACCAGACTCACTTCCGAGTAGCCGATCAACAATGATCATGGCCGGTGGCGATCGCTTCGCTTTTTCTAGCGCCCGCATACCAGTTGTGGCTGTATTCACGCCATAACCGGCCTCGGTTAAATCGTGGCTGATGCGATCAGTTAAATCACGATTCGCGCAGATTAATAGAATCTGAGGCACTGGCTCGATAGCGCTACTTGCCATACTGATAGAAACCCCAAAACGGTCGGTAACGCAGGCTAAACCTGCGAACTGGATAAGCTAGCGACCAAGTGTTTGAGTCAATCCATAGCTTAGCTCCCAATGTTAGCCCAGTCTGCAGTTGTGTACCATGAGCGATCGCCCATCAATGCGGTAAATCTATTAAGGCAATTCTACCGAGGTCGGTTTAGCAATATGAGGTAACCCCCAGCCCAATTTTTCTCGCAAAACCTTAAAAAACTCAGGCGACCCCAGTCGGATAAATTTGGCCGGATACGGCGACGGTTCTGTCGCTACCCAGTCTTCAGGCATCACATAACAACCGGCATTGCCATCGACGACCATCACGAGTGGATCAGTATTTGCTGCGGTAATTTTTACCTGCTCTGAATCTGGAAAAACAATCCCTCGCGACGCTAAGGAATGGGGACAAATCGGAATCAACTGAGTGACTGATACGCCAGGCGTAATCACTGGTCCACCGGCAGATAGGGAGTAAGCAGTTGACCCAGTTGGGGTAGAAATAATCACCCCATCTGCAGCAATATCCACAGGGGCGTGTTGGCCCACGGCTACTTCAAAATGGCACATACTGGTCAACGGCTCACGGTGTAACACCATCTCATTCAGGCAGAGCGCCTCCCAGACAGCCCGGTCACCATGGCATACCTTAACTACCATCATCGAGCGCTCTTCGACTCGATAATTACCCTCTAAAACTTGTTCGATGGCTTTGGGCAACTGATTGAGGTAGGCCTCTGTCAAAAAGCCCATATGCCCAGTATTCACCGTCAGCAGCGGCACACCCGCTGGTGCCACTTGTCGACAGGCTGACAGTACGGTGCCGTCTCCCCCCAACACAACAGTAAATGCCATCTCTTCGTCAAAATGAGGCGGAATTAGACTGTTGATTGGCGTATGACAGATCGGACCAGCTGGACTGGAGTAGCCCAGCAGTCCCCCCAATCCAGTGGCTGTATGCACCTCACAGCCCTGCATGGACAATTTATCTCGCCAAAGTTCAGCAGCTTCCTGAGCTGCTGGTTTCATGTCGTTGTAAATAATCCCAACCTTGGGCACGCGTCACGTCCAGAGGGTCTAAACAAAATTTGAAGACAACTTGAGGACTCAGGTTGTCGTTTAGCAGAAACAACGTCAAGGGGAGTGACCTTGGCTCTGCAATTTTCATATCTCACTAGGCTACCGCCTTTTTTGCTTGGTTGCCGAGTTGTGGCAAAAATCCTTCCTCACTCAGAATTATCTCAACTCAGTTGGTACTGTGCTTTTCATCAACGCTTGATAGAGGTAAAGCGTGCTCAGATAATCACTTGGGTGTGGCAGTAAATCTGATTCCAATGTCTGTAACGCTGTGGCGTTACCTTCAAAAACAGCCATCAATATGGGCCATTAGATCTCTGGCTTCTCTCAGGAACTGCGCAACTGACTGTCTGTAATATCAGGGAACTGGAGAGTTTTAGTGTGCCTCGATCGCCCCGTCTGGACGTTGAATAATTTGCTCCAAGACTCGCTGTTTATTTTTGGGATCAATCCCAATGAGCCGCACATATTCATCAGGAAAATTTACTAGGCATTGCTCTAGGGCTGCTACGGCTTCACGAGGATTGTGCGTTTTAATCGTCGCGCAACTTTGCCATGCATTGGTCCGAAATCGCCGCTGATCTACATGTTCCATACCGATGCGGTAGCCTTGATCGAGCAGTGATTCCACATGGCGTACGGTGTCTGACGACAAATTTGCGGTTGCAGACCCCGATGCCGTCCGAGTTGGTTCAGCAGAATCAGAGACCTGCTGACGATAAGGCTTGGCCGTCACTTTCTCGATATCGTTGTAGGCACGGTAAAAGGGCGGTGATGACGCGGCTGAAGTGGGTACAGGAGATCGCTCTCGGAGCACCCGGTTATATTGGTCGGCCAAGCGCATCTCTTGCAACCGTCGTTGCTCTTCGACCATCTGCTGGCCAACTTCTAGCAGATGATTGAGGGAAAATTGGGGTTTGGCGAATCGCAACGGCTGATCCGAATTGACCACCCGACTAGAAACGGCCTGAATACCCACTGAATGGATGAAGTCACGGACCTGTTCATCGTAGATGCGGGCTCGCAGCGCGCCGTAAAAATCGATCGCCTGCTGCGGAAAGGTATCTACCAACTGCTCAATTGCTGCTGACCCTAAATTATCGGGGGCAAAAATCTCTCCGACAATGCCGAGGCGATCGCTGCGATCCGGTTGCCAGTAAAACTTTTCCATGCGACCATCGCGTACCAACGGTTCGTACAGTGTGGCAAAATCATTACCCGTGACGATGACAGGGACCCGTTGAATGGGCTGATCGTCATAACTGCCGAGCAACTGCACATTCGTCGGGTTGTCGGCGATATTCATCAACGTGTTATTCACCAACTGGGTATTCACGGTGTATTGAGTTGTAGCGTCAAACCGTCCAGCGCCAGCATCCAGATCGTTAATCATCAAGACGGCCATGACGCCGCGCACCCGCACGAGTTCTGCCGCTTCGCGATACCGCAGGCGAATTAATCGGGCGGGGTCACCGGCATCAGGACTTTCTAACTCTCCCCCAGAAATGTGGACGACCTCAATCCCCATCCGTTCATATACCAACTCGCATTGAAAGGTCTTGCCCTCTCCCTTACGTCCGTGCACTCCTAAAATTAGCGGTACCCTGACCCCGTCCAAGTTGAGATAGTTTTTGGTGATGTGAATAGCCAGCTTGTCCAGAAAGCGAGGAGAGATGTAGTAGGTCATAGCAGATTGAGCAGCGGCAGAGCACCGACAACAGGGGAGTTGCAAACACGGCAAATTGCTCGCTCATGGAGCAAGATATTGCTTGCGTCAATGATTGCGACATCCGATTAGGTGCAGCGACATTTCCCATTATCTAGGTTAGAGGTTGCCCTGAGATATCAGATTTGGGTCGCAGACTGAGCCGTCAAATTGTGTGAGTTATTCCACCAGATGGTGATCCATCGCAAATCGAACCAGTTCGGCGCGGTTGCTGGTGTCGGTTTTACGTAGCAAGTTAGTGACGTATTTCTCAATGGTCCGAGGGCTGAGGAATAGCGTGGCGGCAATTTGCGCGTTAGACATTCCCTCTGACAGCAAATCCAATACGGACTGCTCGCGATCGGTGAAAGAAAAGTCTTCGACGGTTGCTGGCGGCTCCAAATGTAATGAAGGAGATGACATAGCGGCAGGGGCAGGGGCGGGCGATTGCTGATATTGCAGCCAAGCGGTTTGAATGAGCTGCGATCGCGCCAGCAGATTTTTGACGACTGCTCCAATTTCTGTCAACTCAAAGGGTTTTTCGATATAAACATCGCAACCAGTTTGGTAGCCCTGCACCCGCTCTTGAGTTTGGGTGCGAGCCGTCAAACAAATGACTGGTAAAAGTCGCCAGGCCGGTTGCTGTCGCAGGCTTTTTAGAAAGGCAAACCCATCGATGCGGGGCATGCTGATGTCTGTAATGACGAGTTGAGGCTGGCACTGGTTAATCAGTTCTAATGCTCTCCAGCCATCTTCCGCTGTTGCTACGATGTATCCTTCCAACTCCAAATAGTCCTGCAGGGAGAGTCGGGTACCCGCATCGTCATCTACAACTAAAATTGTCAGCGGCATAAGCTTGGCCAGAACAGTAGCAAGTGTATGTGCCTAGATCTTTTTCCCCACGGTTACAGACTAAAGGCTGTGGAGAAGGTTCTTACGGATTTGTTGCCGAAGTTCAATAAACTTTTTGTCGTCGTAAAAGTCACTGTTTGGCATGTTTATATTCACGGACAAGAAGCCGTTACCTCAATCTCAAGGCCGATGTCGGCAGCCATGACGTCAACATCAGACAGCACACTTTCACGAAACAGAAATAACCTAGACACCAATTCCAGAGACATCCCAAGCAATGGATGAGGTGTCCTAGCTGATGTTGTGAGAGTACACAGTCAGAAATACCCTATACAGCAGCTGAAGGCCGCTGAGGCTGTTTTTCAGGGGTATCGGTGTACCGCTTCACAATTTGCCGGAACTCATCCCCTTCCATGGTTTCGATTTCTAGCAATCGATCTACGAGATAGTCAATGAGTTCCCGGTTTTCCCTGAGGAGGCGACGGGCACGATCGTAGCCCTGCTGCGCGATCGCCCGTACTTGTTTGTCAATCTTTGCGGCCATCTCTTCTGAATATTCTGTTTGGGGCATCATGTTACGCCCGAGGAAGACTTCGTTACTCATGTTCTCCAACGCCACTGGTCCCAACTCTGACATGCCATACAGCGTTACCATTTGCCGAGCCAAATTGGTTACCTGTTTGATATCGCCGCCAGCTCCAGTACTCACTTCTAAGTCGACAAACACCTCTGCTTCA
>CAZLYS010000178.1:0-7895 GCA_964563415.1 uncultured Halomicronema sp. | reverse complement strand
GGCCTCAAAGCGTGGCCAGGGAACGGGACTGCATCTGCGGTTGAAAACCGATGAGGGCATGTTGGATGTGCATCTAGGCCCTGAGTGGTACCTGGAACAGCAAGATTTCAGGATTGAACCCGGCGATTCTCTGGAAATCACCGGCGATCGCTTCAGGAAAGACGGGATGCCAGCCTTAATTGCTTTCGAGATGAAGCAGGGAGACCAAGTCTTGAGCTTGCGCGATCGAGATGGATTTCCGCTATGGAAGGGCCGCCCCCCGGCCTAAAGCAACCGGGGCATCGCAATTGCTCGCAATCTTAATCTGAGGTGTTTTAGGTCATGCGCTACCAGAACTTTCAGCGGTTAAACAAAGCACTTTTGATGAGCATTTTGGTGATCGGGTTACTTTTAGGCTGGCCAACGCTGACGCCTCCTGCGATCGCGGCGGTCAGTCCAACGACTGAGCTATCAGAGGGAATTACCTTGCAGTTTCAGCAGACCCTGCAGGATCAACTCGGCCATACTTGGCAATCAACTGCTCTGCATCGATTGGAGCTTAAAGGAGGGGTAACCTTTTACTTGCGACTGGAGAGCATTTCTGGGACTGTCGGCATTGCTCGCGATCAGCCCCTAACAGTGATCACGGCTGAGGGGCTGAGTCTGCAAGCCCCCAATACCTCTAGTGAAATATTTTCGGACGCTTCCCCGGTATCTCACCTGAGGCAATACGACCTGAGTGCCATTTTGCCCCAGCTAACTGATCATCAGCCGATCCGCCTTTCTTTGTCCACAGAGGAGGGGGCAACGCGAGAGATTAATGTTCCAATCAATGTGATTCGAGAATGGCAAACGTTGAGTTCCTGTAGAGCTCTGATGTGCGAGGGATTTGGGGCTCGATATGATTGAGTGGTTCGATACCCAGTGGTGGCGTAAATCAGCTCTGAGTCGCCAGATTCCTGACGATGGATTGCAGGTGAACTGGTGGCAACATGCCGTCATCTATCAAATTTTCCCGTGGAGTTTTTTAGATACGACGGGTACGGGGGCTGGGGATCTGCAAGGCATTATCAAAAAGCTGGATTACATCAAGGCCCTTGGCGTCGATGCCATCTGGCTCACGCCCATTTATGAGTCTCCGATGGAGGACATGGGCTATGACATTACCGACATGCTGGATATTGACCCCCTATTTGGGCAAATGCGAGACTTCGAGACCCTTCTCGATATTGCGCACGGTTACGGCCTGAAAGTCCTGATCGATCAGGTTTGGAATCACACATCCGAGATGCATCCCTGGTTTGTCGAGAGTCGTAAAAGTCGTGACAATCAGAAAGCCGATTGGTATATCTGGGCCGATCCAAAGGGCGACGGCTCTCCGCCGAATAATTGGCTGTCCGCATTTATGGGACGCAGTGCCTGGCAATGGGATACTCGACGCCAGCAATATTACCTGGCAAATTTCTTGCCCAGTCAACCGGAATTAAACTGGTACAACGAGGACGTGATCCAGGCTGTTCTGAACTTAGCCAGGTTTTGGCTGGAAAAGGGGGTGGATGGCTTTCGCATCGATGCCGTTAACTTCTTCCTGCATGATGCTCAGCTTCGGAACAACCCAGAGCGAACACCAGACATGCCATTGCCGGACGGCATCGCTTCTGATAATCCGATGGTGAAACAGCAGTTTACTCACAGCTTTTGCCGACCCGAAACCTTTGCAAAACTCAAGCCCATCCGAGCCTTGCTCGATCGCTATCCCCAAGTAGTCAGTCTGGGGGAAGTTACCTTATGTGAGGATTCCATTGCACTGTCAGGGCAATACGTGGCTGGCTGCGATCGCCTCCACCTGGTTTACAACAGCGCCTTACTGCAAAATCAACCGCTGACGGCGGGCATGTTGAAAGACGTCATGACCCGGATTCAGACCCATTTTCCCCAAGGGGGGCAGTGTTGGATGGTGGGCAATCATGACTATGGTCGGTTGCGATCGCGCTGGACCCGGATGGATCGGGAAGGGCAGCCGTATCCAGAAGACTTTTACCATATGCTTGTAGCCTTGCTGCTGTCCTTACCCGGCGCACTATGCCTGTACCAGGGTGACGAATTGGGCTTGTCGGAGGCGCAAATCCCAAAAGATATTCCCGTCAGCAAAATCCGCGACGCCTTCGGAAAAGCTTTGTACCCGGTCATCCCTGGGCGGGATGGCTCACGCACTCCCATGCCCTGGCAGGCCAATGCGCCCCATTGCGGCTTTACGCAATCAGCGGAACCCTGGTTGCCGATTCCCCGGAAGCACCGGGGACTGGCTGTTGATATTCAAACCGCCGATCAGAATTCCTTGCTAAACACCTGGCGTAAGCTGCTGCATTGGCGCAAACAGCAGCCTGCCCTGTTGAGGGGGGATTTCCAAATGCTGGAAACGGAAGAGCCGATATTTGCTTGTATCCGTAGCCATGCGGGTCAAAAAATGCTGTGCCTGTTCAATACGGGCCGGTATCGAGTTCCCTTCAGTTTCAAGGCTTACGACATTCCCGTGAAGCAATTGCAGCCGACGCTGGGCCTGGGATATCCAACCTGGGAGACCAATGGTGGCAATATTACCTGTCCACCCTACAGCGCTCTATTTGTTAATTGGCCACCAAGTGTCATGGATGAAGCCAGGGAATAGGAAACAGGGAATAGGGAATAGGGGGAGGAAAGCCCATGCTAGATTCAACCGATTGGTGGCGGTCTGCCGTTATCTACCAGATTTATCCCCGCAGTTTTATGGATACCGATGGTAATGGCGTCGGAGATTTGCCGGGGATTTTGCAAAGGCTGGAGTATGTGGCGTCTCTCGGGGTGGATGCGGTTTGGATTTCACCCTTTTACCAGTCGCCGATGAAAGACTTCGGCTATGACATTAGCAATTATCAAGCAGTCGATCCCCTGTTCGGGACGATGGATGACGTTAAGGGCCTGTTGCAGGTAGCTCATGATTTGGGATTGAGGGTCATTCTGGATCAGGTTTGGAGCCATACGTCCGATCAACATCCCTGGTTTGTCGAAAGTAGCAAGAGCCGCCACAACTCGAAAGCCGATTGGTATGTTTGGGCCAAGCCTAGGCTTGATGGGGGCGTCCCCAACAATTGGCTCTCTACCTTTGGCGGCAGTGCCTGGACGTGGGATCCCCAACGGCGACAATATTACCTGCATCATTTTCTGGCTGAACAACCGGCCTTGAACTGGTACAACCCTGAGGTGCGGGAAGCCATGTTAAACGTGGGGAAATTTTGGCTTGACTTGGGAGTGGATGGGTTTCGCTTTGACGTCATTAACTTTCTGATGGCTGACCCAGAACTGCGAGATAATCCCCTCCGCCTGAAAAATATGCCGCTCCCGGATGGGGTATTTGGCGAGATTCCGTTTTTCAAGTTCATCAATAAGCACAACCAGGGACACCCTAAGTCTGTAGCGATGATCGAACATATCCGCACCTTGTTAGATGCTTATGAGGGGAGGACGAGTCTGGCTGAGGTGTCTTGTGCCGAAGATGCGATCGCCGCCGCCGCCGCCTATGTCAATACTCCCCAGAAATTGCACATGGCCTATAACTCTTCGTTGATGACGGAAGAGCCGTTGGATCAGGAGCGGTTAACGACTATCATTCGTCGCGTGCAGAAAAGCTTTGGCGATGGTGTACTTTGCTGGACAGCGGGCACCCATGATTTTCCGCGCCTCTCTTCTCGTTGGACGGCGGCCTTGATGGATGAGCATTTTAGTCAAGAAGCCTTTAATCATATGTTTGCCGCGCTCCTAATTACGTTAGAAGGCAGCTGCTGTATCTACCAGGGCGATGAACTGGGGCTGCCTCAAGCCGAGATTCCCTTTGAACAAATGCAAGATCCCTTCGGACTGCAAGGCTATCCCCATGTGCTGGGGCGCGATGGCTGCCGGACTCCCATGCCCTGGGAAGCAGATAGCTTACATGCTGGGTTCACCACATCAGAAGATCCCTGGCTACCGGTACCGGAGGCACATAAGGAGTTTGCCATTGACTGGCAAGACCAAGACCCTAACTCACTATTGAATAAGTATCGCCGCCTGATTAAATGGCGCAAGCAACAGCCTGCCTTAAACACTGGCAAAATGCATCTGCAACAGACGGAAGCCCCAGTTCTGGCCTTTACCCGTGAGGCCGATACCCAAACCCTCCTCTGCCTGTTTAACTTCAGTTCATCGCCGGTATATCAAAATATGTCGGGCTTACCGGTTTGCTGTCAGGCTGATGAACTAGATTTTCAGGTACGTCGCTTTGAGCAAACTTTAGAGTTGCCAGGGTATGGCGTTTTTATTGGGATTTGTGAGGCTCAGTGATCAGGGGTTTTCAGATTTCTGAGAACTGTTAGGGAGTGAATAAATTTCAATCGTCACTTCTTCTGTGAAGCCATTAATGAGAGACGGCCACTTAGGTGCACCAACCCTCAAAACAGCTCCAATACGGTAGATAATGCCAGACTTTAAGCCCATCGACAACGGTGAACCTAAATTCAGGATAGGCGTGTAAGTTAGCACCTCTGGTTGGGTGACTACTTCAATATTGCCTAGCTTTATACCGAGTTCTGGGCTCAATGGTTTAGCGTAAAACTCAACCTGAATAGCAGCAAGTAGAGGCATCAGCGCGATCGCCCCTGGTCCCGAAAATTCAACTGTAACGGCAAGTGAAATAGGCTGGTTGTCCTGCAAAACTGTCTCTGAAAAAGCTGGATTAGCATTAATAGTAAATACCGTTAAATTAGACAATCGGCAGGCAATAGGCCCTACGTTGACGTGGGAATCACTCATCAGGGGTAGGCATAGCGAATTTGATAAGCCCCCGCTATACGGGTAACGAAACTCCATGACGCATAATACTACTCCAACCCCGATTCGCAACTGAATCAGAATATGCTGCTAGCCCCTGTCTAGGAAAACTTAAGCAGCCTTACTCTCAATGCTGGAAGATTTGCTGCCCCCATCAAAGTTAAAAACCCGCTGAGTGCGGGTTTTTAAAAGCCGAAGAGATGCTAATCGTTCACTAGGGGCTGTCATCCGGTCGCAGTTAAACCCTCTCAGTGAAAGGATTGCTGCCCCTAGTTAATGGAGTGAGTGCGGGCGTGGTAATGTCTGGCCTCAAAGGCTTCTAGGCTTAATTGATGGCATTCCCTAGAGCAACTTATTAAGCCCCTGTACAACTGGACAACCTTGCTTACTTTTAATCTGCCGATAGGCCGCAACGATTTCAGCGATCACTCTAGTCTCAACTGCTGCTGCTGCTTTAGCCGTCCCACAGGACTGATACAACTCCGGATTGCGGCTAGGGTAAAAGGCATTCTTAACTAGATCTGCGAACAGGGCTTCGTCAATCTCACTACTCGAAGTATTCTGACCCTGTTTTGGGTCGATCGCTTGCCCTTGAGCAGGCATGGATAACGCATCCTCAAAGCTTTTGGGGTCTTTAGC
Source organism: uncultured Halomicronema sp. (assembly GCA_964563415.1). Taxonomy (GTDB): domain Bacteria; phylum Cyanobacteriota; class Cyanobacteriia; order Phormidesmidales; family Phormidesmidaceae; genus Halomicronema. The sequence goes on along the minus strand of CAZLYS010000178.1, from coordinate 2,435 downwards.
ACCGGCTTCAGTTGGATTCACTGAAGCGCCCATGCTGAAACTTAGGCCATCGACAAAATCCTGAGAATTGGATGTCTGACCAGTAAAGTCAGCATCAGGACTGAGCGACTGAACGTAGGGTTCCCGACCAGACCGCTGCATCATTACGGAAATCGGCTGACCGGTTGCATCCGCCAACAATTGCTGATGGGCGACAAGGCGGATAAACATACGAGTGGGATAGGTTTTTGGATCGATATCCATCATGGATGTTACCAGGAGAGAACAACTTAAGAAGCAAAAGCAAGTTTAACCAGCCCCACAACAAATTGTCTGGGACTTACACCGTTTCAAGTAGCTGGCACTCTGGATCGAGTCAAGCTCCCCTCTGCCTTCCTTAATAAGTAAGAAGGATAGCGATCGCCGAGGAGAGGCGCTGAGTGCTGATGCTCTCGTCAAGTACGTGTCCTGTTAAGGCTGATTAAGTTTCCATTAAACCCCATCTGTCTCCCTTTCTGCATCCGCACCTTTGCGGCTTGAGGAGCAGCCGCAAAGGTGCAAGTGGTTCAAGGTAGCCGAGAGTCTGCAAAGTCTGGTTTTTCGTTAGTGTCACGATTTATTCGCCACCCGAGTTGAGCTTGGAGTTTCACAGGTTGTAGAACCTCACCTTGTCCGTAAACACTTGCCACAAGCCACACATGACTCTTGGCGAAAACCCTATGCTGGAGATAGGGGGGCAGCACTAAGCCGTTAACGTTTAGAAACGTCATGATAAAACTCTGGAACCAAAAGATGGGGCGGCGATCGCTGCTGGCACTTTGCCTTGTGAGTGTGACCTGCTTGAGCACAATGGGGTTACCCACGACGGCAGTTCAGTTAGGGGATGGTACGACCGCTTTTAACAGCCCCCCGCGATTAGAAGACTTTGTCACCCTCGACACGTATACCTACGAAAGACGACCGACCTATTACGTTACCGTTAACCTGCTACCTGAAGCGGGCGAATCCTTAGAGACCCTGACCGTTTCATTAATCGAGGGTCGTTTTACTCAGCTGGACTACCGCACCGACAATATCAGGGTGTTTGAAGGGACTAGGCGCGATCGCGGTTCTGAGTATCCAGTTGCTACAGCCGATTTTGACGATGACTCTCAAACCCTCACCATTCGATTAGCAGAGCCTGCTGAACCGGGTCAAGTGCTCACCTTCGCACTTGATCTAGTCCGCAACCCTCGTTGGGAAGGCGTTTATCTGTATGAAGTCACTGCCGCGCCCGCAGGTGACAGCCCTCGCTTTCAGCGCATCGGCACAGGTCGCATCCACATCTACCAAAGAGAGTTCATATTCTTTGATTGATGATCAAATAGGCCACTACCTTGTCCCCCTCTTCGATAGGTAGCACCGTCACAAGAGAATGAATACCAACCTCAATCTGCCAGTTGCGCTTTTCCGGTAGTCTCAACCGAGCAGCTGAATCAGTGGATTCAACTCCGTAAGACAGGAACTGACTTAACAGTCATTAGAGCGGTCCGCCAGTTTTGCCGAAAATTGTAGGTCGCAAGAAGGTTACATTTACGACGTGAGCGACATAGCTGTTTAGTTAGTTTGAGAAGATCCGCCTTATCTAGCCACCTGTGATAGTTTGATCACATACAGGTAATTTCGTGTAGGGCAAGCGTCGCAAACTTGTTATGCTCTCATGCGAATTAGACTACTCCACATCCTAGTTGCTTTGCTTATTTTAGTGGCCTGTAGCAACCAGCAAGCCACAGACGAGAAGGAAGAGATTCCCGTTCAAGAAGAGCCTTCTTTGCCAGAAGAGCCGATTCAAGATTTCGGCAGCATCACTTCTCCCTCTGAGGAGATATCAGCTGAAAGTGAAGCTCCAACTGATTTCCCTGAAAATCGTGAAATTGGAAACACTCAATCTGATCAATCTGATTTCGATTTAGCTAACGTTAGCTATTCACCTCAAACGGGAGTCTTAGTTGCTGAAGATCCTGACTCTAGAATTAATTTGAGATCTGAAACTTCACTAAACTCTGAATTAAAAGGATATGGACTAGTTGGCGACGAAGTACGACTGCTTGACGCTTCTTTAAGTGGTGACAGGTATGTATGGTACTTTGTAGAGTTTGAAATTTCGGGTGCGAATGGATGGATTCGTGGAGATTTCATAAAAAGACCAGATGTACCGCCTGATATTGAGGACATAAAAGTCAAGGCAAAGTTGGCCGGCTTAACTTTGCAAGAGGCTCAGGATATACTCTCGCTTGACGAAAATAATTCTTATGGAATGGATGTGAAGGTGATTATTCCTAGCTATATTCCACCAGGATTTGAGGTGAGAGATACAGGCGCAGGTGAACATCGTAGCCTTGGAACAAACTATTTCATTGAGTATCTGGGCCCAGGAAACCAATGCTTTGGTGTTGATGCTGCTTCTGGTGGTTTTG
>CAZLYS010000177.1:0-7990 GCA_964563415.1 uncultured Halomicronema sp. | reverse complement strand
GATTCAAGTTGGGAAAGACAGCAGACGTAATGCGCTGATCCCCGCGCAGCAATTGTCGATCGTAACGCCCCTCCGAATTTAGGATACAGAGGGTACCCCTGTTAAGGTGACCAAACGTACTAAATAGTCGAGGCTAAACCTGGGTTTTCAGTGCTCAACAGTTAGCTTAAGAAAGGACTGAGCAGCCACTGTAGAGAGCGTACGATGATTATCAATAGCCTCTTTGAGCAGTTCGTTGAAGCCAGCCCTCTGAGCATCATGGTCCGCGCCTTGATGGAACGGGTTTTTGCCGCTGAGGCGTTGGATGAACTGTTTGAGCGTACTGCTGAGAAGCAATACACACGAGAACTGTTGTTTTCCACCGTGGTGAGTCTGATGAGCTTGGTTGTCAGTCAAATCCACCCCTCGGTCAATGCCGCCTACAAAGCCTTTGAGAAGAGCATCAGGGTTTCCAAGCCCGCCTTTTACAGCAAGTTGAATGGCCTAGAACCAGGGATTGCCCAAGCGCTCGTCCGCTATAGCTATGAGCAATTGTCCCCGCTGGTTCAGGCGCTCGGGATTGCCCCCGGGAGTCGGTTAGCGGGCTATGCACTGCGGATCGCCGATGGCAATCATTTGGGGGCCACCGAGCATCGTTTGGCGGTCTTGCAAGCGACACGGTCGGGTCCCTTACCCGGTCAATCGATTGCGGTACTGGATCCGGAACAGATGTTGGTCACCGATGTGTTCCCCTGTGAGGACGCCCATGCCCAAGAACGGTCACTGACCCCAGCGCTGCTGGCCACCGTCGAGGCCAACCAAGTGTGGATTATGGACCGACTTTTGTACCCGCCCGTTGCTGTTCGGGCTCGCTAGGCAAGGGGCCTACTGGATTACCCGAGCGCATCAGCAACTCCCCTGGCAGCCCTTGACGCCATTACCGTGGGTGGGCACTTCCCAGACCGGTGAAGTGTTGGAGCAAACGGTACAAATCACCGATGAATCGGGATGTTCATTGGTTGTAAGACGGCTGGTGGTGCAACTCCATAAGCCCACTCGCCATGGGGATAACGAAGTGGCAATTTTCACCCATTTGCCCGCTTCAGTCGTGGACGCAGTGACGGTCACGGTCAGACCATCGACGAGCGCTCGGTTCACCGCCAGCACCGTGCCTAGATCGAGGTCTTGGGGAAGTTGAGAAGTGACGGAAGTCGTCACAGCAGCAATCGCAGAATTGCCCGCTAGTGCTGGGCTTCCGCGACTTCCCAACGAGCTTCCGCCAACTTCCGCGGCTTCCGCAGGATCAAACCGCTTGTAGGGCAGCATCGGCAGCCATTCGTCATAGGCGGAATGATAGAAAATTGCCTGTTTAGGACTAAGTGATTGTCGATAAACCAGGTCATCTTCAGGGAGTGGAACTCCCCGGTAGGATCGTGTCAAACTGTGCAAATGCTCTTTGGAGTCAGGGTTTTCAATTGCGAGTAAGTCAAACGGAGCTCGGTTTCCACCTGACATGCCAATATCGTCCGCTAATGGACTCTGAGTAATGCCCCAAAGGGCGCGTTCATCAGTCTCTCCCGATGACATTTCCGTGATGAGTTGGGGAATCAAAAAGTCCTTGTACCATTTGGGCAAAATGGCTTTAATCAGACTCAGCTCATCAATCACCAACAAAGTGGGGCGCTCCGCCTGCTTGCGCCAGTCGTGAATGAATTGGCCCATCTCTTGGCATAGCGACTCGGTGTCTTCCTGACCGCCGAGGTAGTCTTCCAACATGAAGCCCATGACCCGATCGCAGGTCTCCCAATATGCGCACTCTTTGACGTGGTATTTCGGCTGCATTAACCACACCGGACAGTCGCGGGTGCGCTTGAGATGGCGAATACCGTGGGCGACGACGATGCCCTTCCCAATGCGCGGATTGCCAGTGATCAGGGTCGGACGCAGGCGCTGAGCCACAATGGCGGAAACGTCAATGTACTTCTCTGGTGCCGGCACTCCGGCTGGCGCTTGAATGGACTGTCGAGGCAATATAGCGGCATCATCGCTGCCCATCTCAACCGGAGCAGTGCCGTCGTCGCTCTTCAGTTCTTGCCACAGCCACCAGCTAAACACGCCCAAGCCAATCAGGCCGACCGAGCCTCCAAAGAGCCGATTCGGGTGATAGGCCGTCACCTGAATTTGCTCACCGTTGGAAAAGCGAGCCAGGTCGTTCGGGGTCAGGGTGGTCAGCGTCGGCGAGATGACCGAGACTCCAACTGAGGCCATGCCTAGACTGCCCGCGATCGCCAGCTTCAGCCCCTGGTTAATCATGCTGCTGCACCTCCCAGGCTTTCGCCTCTGCCGATGCACCGCGATAGCGCTGGTGAGAGTTCACCAAATTGTCAATCGCCAGTTGGCTGAGGTTGACCTCGGGCTCAACTGGAAACGTTGCTTGTCGGGCTAACTCCACCGCTTGCACCCGATCTAGGGCTTGCAGCATGGCTTGCCAGTCGCGGTCGGCTCTGGCTTGTTCAATATGGGCGATCGCGTCTTGCTGGAACTGGTCAAGCGCACAAAAGACAGACTGCTGGAAACAAGGAGCCGTCGCATCGGTGGCCTGGCGCTGAGCTTCGAGCAAAAAGCGTTGGGCTTCCTGACTCAGAAGCTGGGTACGAAAGGCGCTCAGTTGCTCGGTGGATTGAAAGACCGTGTTGACATGGCTGTCTTCAGCTCCGGCAACAATGGCGGACTTATCCAACTGATTCTGCGGTTCAGCTTCATACACCTCTGTTTGGGGCGCAGAGCTGAACAGGCTAATAGCGACACCTAGCAAAATCAGGCCACCAACTGAGAGTCCCGAGATCGCTTTAGGGTTCCGAAGACGATGTTTCCAGCCAGTGGGCTTGAGAGCACCAGGCGGACTATCGAGCTTGAGATCGAGCGCTTGCTTGAGATGTTGTGCATCCACGATGGAAATCTTCGAAAGGTAGATACTGAGGCTGAAAATTGTTTTGAAAACTGTCAGAGAAAACGACGACGGAGTCAGCTATGCCAACACGATGACAAGGAACGTCAGGAGTATCAGGCCGACGTGGAACCATCGGCAGTTACATCGTCGTTTTGGGGCTTTCCCATAGCCATCAGCTCTGCAAACAAGTCTTCGGCGGAAACCGTGGCCTGGGTTTGCCGTTCTGCCAGCATTTTTGCCTCCAAGGCTTTGACCTGCAGTCGCGTTTTGGCATCACTCATACGGGTTGACAGAGTTTGGGCGTCCTTTTCAGCTTGGGACAGGTTTTGCCGCTGAGCCCGCAGCTTTTGATCCATTGCGCCTTCAACAGATTGGAGGGCCATGTCAGCAATTTGGACGAGCGTGGCGGTATCAGTCGCCTGCCCGGTGACGCCATCAAAGAACTGCACCACCGCAGCAGGATTAAACCCGTCTGGCAACTGGATGTGTCGTTCTTCTACTGGGGCTAGCTGGCCGTTACGAATGAAATTTTGGGGCATGACTTCGGGAGCGATGGATGGTGACTCCACCTCGGGGGACTGTCCATTTACCCAAGGCTGAACCTTGAACTCGCGGCACATGGCTGTATAGGCAGCGGGAGCCAGACCACTGGCGGTGTCATACCCTCGCTCCCGTGCCCGCTTAGATACACTGCCTTTATTGACCCCATGACGACGCTCAAATTCTCCGAGTGAAATGTGCTTAACCGTCATCCTTCAACGTCTCCAACACTGCGAAATAACTGATTTCAACGAGTTGCAACCCTTGACCAGCCGTTGCCTGCCTTTGTGAGCGGTTGAACTGAGTTGCCGTCGGCGTTGCAAGCGTTGCATCTGGCTCATGCAAAACATAGTACTCTCAAGTAATTAAAAGTCAAGTACTTAACTTGACCTCATTTTATAGGAGAGTGCTTAAATGAGGGCTGAAGCCATGGAAACCCAAGCTGTGCCAACTGCTCGCCCGGTTGTGACCACGTATCTGAAGGATGAATTTTATAAAGCGGCCCTGCAATGGCTGGCCCAGCAGGACGATCGCAGCGTGGCGTACTACGTCGGCAAATTGATTGAAAACCACATCGATGAGGCGATCGCTTCGGGTGAGATTCCCCAAAAAGTGGCTGAGCAAATCAAAGCTGAGATTGAGGAGGCTTGAGAAAATCAGGCGGCGTAAGGGTTTTCTTTGTCACTGCCGTATTGCTGGTAGACGTGGAGATAGACCACATTTGATAGTTCTTCGACGTCTTCGTCAGTGTAGTCATCCACAGGCAGGCCAGTGGTTTCGTCGTAGAGATAGTCGCGAATGAGGGTTTTGACTTGGGAGCGGGTGGTCGGTTTCTCGCTCCAGTTCGCTAGCTCATTTAATTTAGATTTAACCGCCTCGACGAGCGCTTGGGCGATTTGCTTAACCCGATTTCGCGTTTGAGGACTGAGGTCGTTCTTTTTTCGCAGAGGCGATCGTAGATAGCCAGGTATTCCTCCGTCAGCCCTTCACGGACAGCGCGGCTGTCTTCCTCTGATAGAGTTTGCACCAGGCGAAGCAGCTCCTCAAAAGTTTGTTCGATGGTGACGCGATCAGTTTCCTGGTTGTAGTCGTTGATAATGCGCTGATAGCGTTCGTAGAGGTCAATTCTCAGGGGATTACGCTGCACCATACGGCGAAGCTGTTGCTCGACGGCGTCTTTGAGCGTCTTTACTGCCAAATTTTTAGCGGAGCTACGGGCGAACTCAGTGCGGAGCACATCCCAATCGATGCCGCTGATGTCGTAGACCAGGCCAGAGTCTTCTCCCGCTTCGCGCTCGGTGTTAACCACGATCGCACTGCCCACTACCTCTTGCAGCGATCGCAGCACCACATTCAAATCGCGGCTGATTTCTTGCCGCTGATGCAGATGCTTGTAGATGGCCTCAATCGCGTCATAGCGATCTTTGTAGGGTTCGGTGAGCTGGGGATAGCTAATTAGCGCGAGTCGCTTCTTAAAAATGTCGCGAGCCAGCACATCAAAGCGGGCACGGGATTCATCGGTGGTGCAGATGGCATTTAGAGCAGAGTTTTTAGCTGCTTCGTCGAAGAGCTGAATCCGATCAAACCCGCCAGAGTCAATCAGGTGTTGTAGATCGAATCCTAAGTCACTGAGATGGTCGGTACAGGCTTGAATCGAGGAGTTTTGGCGGCGCTGGTGGAGGTGAAGATCTGGATCGCGTCGTCGTAGGCTTGGGCGGGATGGCCCGGATTGAAGCGGGTGAGGGCATCCCTAAGAGCAGGTAACAGGATCACGTCGGTGCGGCTGCTGCGGCCCAACATGCCACCGGGGCCAAAGGTCTCGTCGTTGTAGGCATAGATTGTGCGCCAGCCTAGCTCTTGCTCGAAGTAGTTGGCGGTAGTTTCTTGGACGAGGATGTCTTCGGAATATTCAGCGCTCATGATGGATGGCCCAGGGCGAATTAGGAGGAGCCGTCATCGACAGGGAAAGCCTATCCGTAGATTTCCCCACGTGGGGTCTAAGACCGCCACCTGCACCAGATTTATTCGTTGACGAAAGGGGGCAATGGTGAACACTTTTCAGCAGATTTACTAAAGTTACGTATTCTCCTGAAACTATGGCTGCACTGGAGCATCGCAAGTTGTGTTGTCATGAGAATTAGTTCGATCTCTGCAGCGTCCGGAAACGGCTGCAAAGCCGGGGTACAAAGAGAAGCTGACTGTTATCTGCTGTCGCTGTTTGGGTTGAGAGGAATAATTTTCAGGATCTCTCCTGATTCCATCCGTCAAAACAGTACATTTGATAGTACAAATGTATGGTGCGCGTACCAAGTCAGGGCATCTTGCGATGTACTCTAATTTGATGGAAATCTATGCTTTCTACTGCAACCAATGCGAACTCATTGTTCCATAACCGATTCACCCAGTTGTGCTCGGTGCTGGCATCTGTGCGTTCCGATTCATCTCAAAGTGATTTAGGTCAGAACTTGTTCGGATACAACCCTCACCACAGAGAACAAACACCAGAGGAGAAGCTAGAAGCGATCGCTAAGAATCAGGATAAGCAGAGTCAACCCTCTAGAGACCGAGGAAAGTCACGAGTACGCCAATAGTTATCCAATTTGTCTGGGATCCTTATATAGAAACAGGATTGGTAGAACAAGCACTCAGTATTCATCCAAGAATCTTTTGCTTTGCCCAATCCTGTTTTATTGACATCTGTCTTCAGTGTCTATTGGATTAATCCAAGATTGAATATCCGGTTTTTGATTTTCTTGCCAGTAAACGTAATTGCGCGTTTCGTCAGGAATATCAAACATGACTGGAAGAGGCCCATTTAAACCTACAACACGTGGTGAAACACCAGAGGATAGAGTTGATAGGCTGATTAATGATATTTATGCGAATCCAGATGCTGCGAAATGTGCAGAATTGAGAGCTGCGCTACAGCTAATTCCCAATGATCAGGACAGGCAAGATAGAGCATCTGAAGCACTAGATAAATGTAAATAACATAGCAAATTGATAGACATATCCTATGATTTTGTTATCGTAATAACAAAATAAGTGTGAAAACAGTCGTTGCCAGCAGAATCAATAGAATTCGATTAGAGAAAATTCTAGACAAAAATTTATTTTCAGGGCTCTTTCTCGTAGTTCTGATTTCTGTGTCTTGGCTCAAGTCTCTATCAACGAGAAATCGATTAATGTAGTTGGCTGTGTTGTTTGCTGCACCGTCCGAAAGACCACTCACTATCGGATCTACAAAGTTTGCATTCAGAGCCTCAAAAGCTCCTTTGTACAAAGAATCTGGGAGATCCAGATGGATGCTGAAAATACCATCTTGGAAATCTTTGGTTTTTGGGTTTGTTCCAGTTCTTAAGTGCAAACTGATCCAAGCAAGATAAGTTTCTAAATCTTGGATAAACCGCTCTTCGATCTGCTGGTAGGTAAGTTCGGGAGGTGAATTTCCAAGAAGAGTAGATGATGCTTGGTGATTGAAGATATAGTCCTTAGCACAAACAGCAAGACGATGTTTATTTTTATGGAGCCAGATTCCTCCTTCATGGCAAAATTCTAAATCTTCATCAATAAGCTTAAGCCTACTCTCTTTACCCAATGTAGATTGCAACTCATCTAGTAACTTGAGAATCGCTGCATCATCCTTAGGTTTTCCATCAGTGAGTTGATACTCGATGCAACCTCTTAAATCATTAACAAGGAGAGCTGCTTTATCTAACTTTTCCTTGAATTCTGTGCGAAGGCTTTCTTCAAACTGCCTGATTTTTTCGACTTTGTCTTCGGATAAATCGCCCTGTACAGAATTGATGAAGTAGTTGATGTCTCTGCTGGCTTGGTTAACACTGCCGCCCGCTTGACCAATGGGTGAATTGGTGAGGTTGTTTTCGCTGACTTCGATCCCTTGGGTATTGGATGCTTGACTGCTGGAGTCTTCTGAAGGTAGATGCTGCATGTTCCTGACTATGAATCTAGGTTAAAAAGCTGAGGGAACGTTTCACAGTGTGGGAATTGATGGCAGAGAACGCTAGGCCAAGATGGTGAGCGCGATGCCGAAATATGGCAGCACCTGTTTCAGAATAGGCGCTGCTTTTTCCCATAGGCTGGTGCCTTCACCTAATGCTTCATTAGCTGATTTCAGTACTTTTGTAGCGTGACCTAAAGCATTGCCAACATAGTCACTATCAGGTTTCTCGGTGTCTGCCTCATCCTTAGCAGTTTCGACATCTCGCAGTACTTTCTTTTTCTCATCTGCGGGGAGACTGGAGTTCTCGATCAGGGCTTTGAGTTGGTCGAGTAAAGCCATTACATCAGAGGATTGCAATTGCTCGGTGGAATTGTCTGATCCGGTTTGCTGGGATTGGTTGATGTCGCCTTGGACCTGGGCGATTGGGGAATTCGTTATGTTGCTGCCGCTGATGCTGATGCTCTGTGACGACGCGGGTTCAGATGGCATGGCTCAAATTTTCAGGTAGATTGCCACAACTATATCAATCGGTTTTAGTGAATGGCAGCCCTTTGGCT
>CAZLYS010000176.1:0-8015 GCA_964563415.1 uncultured Halomicronema sp. | reverse complement strand
CGACAGCGGGGGATCGACCATCGGCGCTGAGTTCTAGAGATGTGTATAAGCGGCAGCCTTCTCAAGGAGAGGCTTTATGAGACTCTGGTTCCTCTCCTTCTCAAGGAGAGGTTAGGTGAGTTTTTCCGAGCCAGCACAACTCCAGGTTCCAACTTGGATGTGGTTTGGATTGCCAATCGACGGAACGAATTTTCAGGCACCCATGGAGGAGCGATTACAGAAAATCTTGTCGACGTGGGGGGTAGCCTCTCGCCGCCATGCGGAAAGTCTTATTCAAGCAGGCCGAGTCACCGTGAATGGCGAGGTAGCAGAACTGGGACAGAAAGCGGATTCTGAACGAGACAGGATTCAGCTGGATGGTCGAGAGCTGACTCAGCGCGATCGCCCTGCTGCTTATTACGCTCTCCTGCATAAGCCTTTGAGAACGCTATCGACCTGCCAAGATCCCCAGGGTCGCCAAACGGTTCTCGATTTGTTGCCCCGCCAGCTACAGCAGGCCAGCGGCATTCATCCTGTCGGGCGTTTAGACTACAATTCGACCGGGGCGTTGATCCTCACTAATGACGGCGACCTGACTTACCAATTGACTCACCCACGCCATCACATTCCCAAAATCTATCGTGTGGTTGTTAGAGGTCAGCCGAGTCCTGATATCATCAAGCGGTGGCGACAAGGGGTCCGCCTCGCGGGTCATCAGACAGCGCCAGCTCAAGTCCACATTTTGCCAAGCAAATCGCCCGGACAAACTGAGTTAGAGGTTGTCTTATGGGAAGGGCGCAATCGGCAGATTCGGCGGACGGCTGAGTTGTTAGGCCATCCAGTTAAGCGATTACACCGCCTGGCCATTGGCCCAGTGCAGTTGGGTAATCTCAGCGTCGGACAACTCCGTCCCTTAACTTCTAAGGAGTTGAGGCAGCTACGACAAGCCTTGATGAAGACTGCTGATGTAAGAAATGTCACAGAATAGTAAAGTAAACGAAGATTGAATACCCTACGCCCCTGAACTTATCCCCAAAGAGCCACTATCGTTTGCATCTCTGAAAGGTTTGATGAATAAGCAGGCACCTAACACTAACCAGCTTCATCGTGAACAATTGGTCTATATTGGTCAAGTTTTGCGCGAAGCCCGTGAAGCCGCAGGGCGCTCCCAATCTGCATTGGCAGAAACAACCCTGATTCGGCTGAGCTTGTTGAATGCGATCGAAATCGCTGATACGAGCCAGCTACCAGAGCCTGTTTACACGCGAGGGCTGATTCGCCGCTATGGCGACAGCCTGGGCCTTGACGGTGAGGCGTTGGCCATTCAGTATTTCACCCCAGCAACGCCACAACAGCCGTCTCGCTCATTTTGGCGACTCCCCGTCACTCCCCAATTGCGTCCCGTGCATCTTTATCTCACCTACGTGATGTTGATCGGGATCGCGATTAGTGCGCTCTCTTACACCTTGCAGCGCATGAGCTATCAAAACAGCACGTTGCCGGTTTTAGAAGGCGAAGTTGCTGAAGACGCCATCATGCCTGAAGGGGGACCAGGGAGCACCGATGAGGAAACGACACCCAGCCCTGCCAACCCAAATACGCTGCCAGCAGAAGTTGCGGGCTCACCCGTGAGAGTGGCGGTGCAATTGCAAGAACAGTCTTGGCTACGTATCACCACTGATGGTGAGGTTACGTTCGAAGGCATTATGAAAGAAGGCGAATCTGAAATCTGGACCGCCGAAGAGCAGGTGAGGGTTCGCGCCGGTAATGCTGGTGGTGTACGGGTTTCCTTTAACGAGGGTAATGCTGAGGTGTTGGGACAACCCGGCATGGTGGCAGAGGTCATCTACCCACCGCCCAACACAGCTCAGTTAAATTAAGTATTCCTTGACTGTGGGTCGTAAATGGCTAACTTGACTTAGCCAAACATGAGTAGCTGCGGTCTAAACACCATAACCAGGCCAAAGAAAAGCATAAAGACGCCGCTGCCGAGTTTCAGAATGCGGCCTTGATTTTCGGTCAGGCGAGTTGATTGAAAGGCATAAATGAATCCCGCCAAAATCAGCAGTAGCGGCACCACATAAATCGCTGCATAGAGAGCTGTCCATCCCGTGTAGCAGACGATCGCTGACGTGCCACTAGCGGCACAGTAATTCACCAAGGTCGTCATGTAAACTACCGGCAAAATGGCGGTACAGCCTAATTCCACGATATTGACGAACACGGCTAGCAGCACGGTGCCGCCCAAAGCTCCCACAAATTGCCAGCGATTAGTCTCAGCACTGCGCAGGTCACGGACAATTTTGCCAGCCTTTTTACTGATGGTGCGCTGTTGCTCGGCTGACAAGGATAATGAGACACCTTCTTTAAACCAGAAGTAATCTTTGATGTTGATCAAACCGGCGATCGCAATGCCGATCCCGAGTAGCAACAAAATGAGGTTGCCATACTGCTCGATTAACACTGACCCCAGCCCGATCATCAGCATGATGAACAGGAAATACATCACGGCTGAGGTGATGACAAAGGTGCCCCCAATCACCGCCATGTCACGACGCCGCTGAGTGTAGGTCAGTAGGGACAACAAAATCACAAGTACCGTAAACGCACAGGGATTGAACCCGTCAGCAAGGGCGATCGTGCCAACAAATAGGGGAAAGGGCAGCCCTTGGGCAAAGCCTCGAATTGCAGACTCTGGCATTAAGCCAATCGTGAGAAATAGACACAGCAGCATCACCGCCACGAAACCGCCCATCCAATAGCGACGGGATTGCGGCAACTTGAGGCGATCGCGCAACGGCACTCCACTCAACAGATACAACAGTGGTAAAGCCGCCAACCACCAGTGATGAGTCGTTGCCCTAGGTGCTGTAGCCTGAGCCAGTTGAATATCATGACCCACGGCTTCGGAAACCGCCATCACAATCTGATTGCGATAGCCGATATAACCCGAATAAGCCTCGATATATTCCCGAGGACCACTCGTTGAGTCGTAGCCAATGAAACTGAGATCGCCAATGGCGGTGCGGGGCACGGCCCCAGTTTGGATATTGTGCGCCTGTAAATACTGCCGGAACTTACCTGTCTCTTGGCTCACTTCAATAATGTGGACATCAACATCCTCGTTATAGGCATCGATGTCTTGCATCAGCGGCATCTGTTCACGACAGTGAGGACATGACTCGCTGTGGAAAAAATAAACATCCACCACACCGTCGGTGCCCTCTGCCCAAGAAGCTGTTGGGGCGATCGCGAGCGAAAGCGTCGCCACCAATAAAATCAATAGCCGTTGCCAATGTCTGAGCTGTTTCATGGCTACAGGCTACTTTCGCTGAAGAAAAACCCTCAGAATTGTAGGGAATCTTTCAGCTTTTGCCAGCAGAGAGTCAGAAATCCTTGCCAGTGACTGATTAAAGGCAATGGCAGCCTGACAAAGCGATATAGCTACTAACGCTCGCCAGCCTCAATCATCTGTAACGGGCTATGACAAGCCTCCATAGCCGCGATCGCATATTCACGCATTGTGGGCAACCTGTGAATTATTCATCGTGTTAATCGCGAACATCACAATGCAGCCGCCTCCTTCTGCTGAGTCTTCATTGCCTGCCCAGCTACCGCCATCGTTTTTGCAACTGCAAGAGCTGATCCTCAAACATACTGCCTGTGTGGGAGTCATCGGCCTCGGCTATGTAGGTCTACCCTTTGCGGTAGAAAAAGCCAAAGTCGATTTTTCAGTCATTGGCATTGAGCAAAACCCGAAACGGGCAAAGCGAGTCAACCAAGCAGACAACTATATCGACGATGTTGACGATGCCGAATTAAAGGCTCTGGTGGATGCGGGTAAGTTGCAGGCTGAAACCAGCTTCGACCGGGTCGCGGAGATGGACGTTATTGTGATTTGCGTCCCGACCCCACTTACTAAAAATCTAACTCCAGATCTGTCTTACATTGAGCAGGTAACGACCGAGATTGCTCACCGTCTGCGCCCTGGGCAACTCATCTCTCTCGAGTCGACAACTTATCCCGGCACCACTGACGACGTGATGCAACCGATTCTTGAAACCGTCAGTGGATTGAAACGAGGGCGTGATTTTTTTCTATCCCATTCGCCAGAGCGGGTTGATCCCGGTAACCAGCGTTACACCACCAAAAATACGAATAAAGTCGTGGGAGCATCGGATGCCCTCTCGCGTGAAATTGCGGCCCTGTTTTATCAACAAACGATTGATCATGTAGTGCCTGTGAGCAGCGCTAAAACGGCAGAACTCGTGAAGATTTTTGAAAACACGTTTCGGGCGGTCAATATCGCCCTGGTGAATGAATTAGCCCTGCTATGCGATCGCATCGACATTGATGTTTGGGAAGTCCTAGACGCAGCAAATACTAAGCCTTTCGGCATTATGCCCTTCTATCCTGGCCCTGGCGTTGGCGGCCACTGTATTCCGATTGATCCCCACTATTTGGAATGGAAAGCCAAGGAAGTCAATTTCAACACTCGATTTATTGCCCTGGCTGGGGAAATTAATCGCCGGATGCCTTCCTTTGTGCGGAGTAAAGCCTTTCGTGTGCTCAACAAACTAGGCATTGCGCCTTCCCGCTCCCAAATTTTGGTTATTGGTGTGACCTACAAACAAGATCTGGCCGATTGGCGCGAGTCGCCTGCGATCTCAGTCATTGAGTCGCTGGTGCAAGAGCAGGCCAATATTAGCTATCACGATCCCTACGTGCCCCGTATTCAAATCGGTGATCGCGGGTTCGAAAGTGCAGACCTAACGACAGCCGCCGTCGAACAGGCCGACCTCGTCATCATCACGACGAACCATAGCACCATCGATTTTGAGTGGGTGCTCCAACATGCTCAGGCAATTTTAGACACTCGCGGCGCCACCCGACACCTCGCTGACCCGGAACAAAAGGTGACGCTACTATGACCGATGTAATTGTGGTGGGCAGCGGTCACTGGGGCAAAAACTTAGTTCGCAATTTTGAGGAACTAGGCTGCCTCAGCGGCGTGGTAGAAATTGATGCCAAACTCCAGGAGCGAATGCAGGTCAACCATCCCAAGGTGCCTCTATACCGTTCACTAGATGCCGCGTTGACAACGGACGTAACTGCGATCGTGCTGGCAACTCCCGCCCCGACTCATTTCGAATTGGCAATGACCGCCCTACAAGCGGGTAAAGATGTCTTTGTTGAAAAACCCATGACACTGCAAGCCTCAGAAGCTCAACAGTTAGCAGAGTATGCCGATGCCCATAAGCGCATACTCATGGTGGGACATTTGTTGCTATATCAACCGGCGATCGCTTGGATGCGCAATTATCTGCGTTCTGGGCAAGCTGGAACAGTGCGGCACGTCGCCACCCACCGGTTGAACTTAGGCAAAGTCCGCACAGTAGAAAATGTGTGGTGGTCACTGGCTCCTCACGATGTATCAATCGTGCTGGATTTACTTGGACAACCCGAATTATCTTCAGCAAAAGCCATCGGCCATGCTCGACTACAACCTGATATTGAGGATGAGGTACAGGTCGATTTAACGTTTGCATCTGGACAAACCGCCCACTTACACTGCTCGTGGCAATGGCCGCTTAAGCAACGGGGCACTGTAGTGATTGGCGATCGCCAAATGCTGGTCTACGACGAAAGTCAGCAGACGGTCACCGTTTATAACAAACATATAGATGATCAACTCACTGCCATTGACAATGGAGCCCAGTTAATTGACATTGCTGAGGCCCAACCCCTGACACTGGAATGCCAACACTTTTTAGACTGTGTCGCGACTCGCCAACGTCCCCACTCGGATGGCTGGAATGGGGTAGCGGTAGTAGAAGTTCTACAACAGGTAGAGGAGGTGCTCCGTGGTTGATTACTTTGCCCACACCACAGCCTGTATTGATCCAGGCGCTCAGATTGGGGAAGGCACCAAAATCTGGCATTTTTGTCACGTCATGCCTCAGGCCAAAATCGGCCAAAACTGCTCCCTCGGGCAAAATGTCTACGTTGCCAACGGCGTCACCATTGGCAACGGCTGCAAGATTCAAAACAATGTATCGATTTATGAGGGGGTGATTCTAGAGGATTACGTGTTTTGTGGACCCAGCATGGTGTTTACCAATATCAAGACCCCCCGCTGCGAATTCCCCCGTAATACGTCTGAAGATTATTTGATAACACGAGTTAAGCGAGGCGCTAGCATCGGCGCAAATGCCACCATTGTGTGTGGCATAACGCTAAATGAGTATGCCTTTGTGGCGGCTGGAGCCGTAGTTACTAAGGATGTGTCTGCTTATGCGATCGTATCGGGAGTACCCGCCAAAATGACCGGGTGGATGAGTGCCTGCGGCGATGTCTTAGAGTTTAATGATGAAGGGATTGCGATCGACTCTAGAGAAGTAAGGTATGAGCGGCGATCGCCGTGTCAAGTGTCCCAAGTCGGATAAGACCAAAACATCTCTAAGAAATGCATTCTAACTCTCACACATTAATAGAAACGTTTTACTATTCAGTTTCTAGTATCAAAACAAGCACTCTACATCTAAAATTCAGTTTATCTCATAGAAGCAGAAGTATTTTGTAGAGACAGAATCGAAAAAGATGAAACATCAGAATTTCATAGAAACAGTGAAATCTCTCAATCGATTATAGCTATGACATAGTGATTATGCCATTCTCGCCATCAAATAAAAACAACACCAGTTTCAAGACAGACGTATTACGTCTACTTTCTGGAACGGGACTGGCTCAAATAATTACCATCCTTTCAACACCTTTGATAGCCAGGATCTATGGCCCTCAGATTTTTGGCGTAGAAGCAGTTTTCATTTCATTGACAAGCATTATCGGAGTATTAGCTTGTGGAAGATACGAAGCATCTATTGTAATAGCAGAAACGGAAGAAGAGGCTGCGAACTTATTAGCAGTAAGCTTATATTTCGTTGGATTCACAACATTTATCACTGCAATTATTTTCCAGTTTTGGGGAACAGAAATACTCAGCCTTATTAATATCCCTAAACTATCAATCCACCTATGGATGCTTCCTACAATGGTATTCATAAATGGGATTTCATTAGCCATAAGATATTGGGCAACTCGTCAAAAGCAGTTCAGCCGTCTTTCGATTGCAAAAGTCATCAGCGCAATAACTAGCACGTCCAGCAAGGTTGGTATCGGTCATTACAGATATGCAACAAGCGGAGTGGCAATTGCTTCCTCAATATTTGGGGAATTCCTTTCAACGTTTATTCTGGGCATACAAATTTATCACGAAGATGGGAAAAAAATCATTTCGAGTATTACTCTTAAAGATATACGTCTTAGTCTTTTTCGATATTGGAAATTCCCTATCTACGGAAGCTGGTCCACTCTTTTATCAGTTGCAGCTTGGAAATCACCGGTCTTTCTATTGGGATTTCTTTTCTCACCTGATATCATTGGCTTTTATGCCTTGGGTTTAAAGATCTTTCAAATGCCAGTCAGATTAGTTAGCAGTTCAGTAGGGCAGGTATTTCTACAAAGTGCTACCAGAAAAAAAACACTTGATGAAATTTCGGTTTTACTTAAAGAAATTCTCGAGTCTCTAGTTTCTTATTCTATATTCCCAATATTAACATTGACACTAATTGGGCAGGAACTCTATATAGCTTTTTTTGGCGAGACTTGGTCAGAAGCTGGCTCATATACACAGATGATGAGCATTTGGGCTTTTTTCTGGTTCATCTCTTCTTCTTTCACACAAATTTTTTCCATACTTGAGAGACAAGAAATTCAATTAAAATGGAACATCATCAATTTCTCAACTCGATTTTTAGCAATTTTAATTGGTGGATTCATGAATAATCCTCTCGCCTGCATTCTATTACTGTCGGCGTCTGGAACAGTAGTGTACGGCTATAAAGTATTCTTGATCCTGAAGTTGGTGAAACTCAATTTCTTAGAAGAATTTAGATTTATCTTAGGTCATGTTCTACTATTCATTCCTTCAGGCATGATTCTTGGAGTACTAAAGTATTTAGAACTCCAAGAATCAT
>CAZLYS010000175.1:0-8036 GCA_964563415.1 uncultured Halomicronema sp. | reverse complement strand
TAGTAACGCTGCCACCAGTCACGACTATGCCCATTTTTACGTGGCCGTGGCAGCCGATGCCTTGCCAACCACCCTGCCCCATTTGGCTGATCTCGTGCTCCATGCCGCCATCCCCGCTGACGAGTTTGTACGCGAGCGCCAGGTCGTACTGGAAGAAATTCGCCAGGCCCAAGACGATCCCGATTGGATTGGTTTCCAGGCTCTGTCAGAGCAAGTGTTTCCTGAACATGCCTATGGTGGTCCTGTGTTAGGCACGGCAACAGTCTTAGAGCAGCGATCCCCCGAAGAGATGCGTTGCTTTCACCAGACTCACTACCAGCCGGACAATATGACCGTGGTCGTGACTGGGGGCATGCCTTTAGAGCCGACTTTAGATATGGTTCGCCATGCTTTTCGCGCATTTTCGACACCTCCAAGTCCGGCGACAGTGCCTCCCCAGGGACGCATTGACCCGTGGTGGGGGGTGCGTCGACAGGTGTTGCCGGTACCACGTCTAGAGCATGCACGGCTCACGATGGCCTGGATGGGGCCAGGGATTGATGACCTTGATGCGGCCTGTGGCATGGACATTTTGTCAGCTTTGTTAGCTGAGGGGCGCAGTGCTCGACTGGTACGCGAACTGCGCGAAGAACGCCAGTGGGTGCTTGATATTGGCAGCAGTTTTTCGCTCCAGCGAGACTGTAGCCTGTTTACCTTACAAGCGTGGTTAGCCCCGGAAGCAGTGGATGCGGTGGAGGCGCTGATTTGCGATCGCCTGGCCACGCTCGCCGTACAAGAGATTCCCCCTAGCGAATTGGCGCGAGCCAAACGCTTGTTAATCAATGATTTTGCGTTCTCAACAGAGACTCCGGGACAGCTGGCTGGCCTGTATGGCTACTACAGCGTTGTCGCCTCGGCCACCGACAGCTACACCTATCCCGCCCGGATTCAAGCTCATACGCCGACTTCAATCGCCAATTTGGTCAAAACCTATCTCTCGACCAACACCTATGCCTCTACAGTATTGTTACCGGCTGCTTGATAGAGAGACGCCTCGTCTGGCCGATCAAAGCTGAGAATTTTTGGTGCGGTTAATGCTTCGCAATGCGTCCCAGCTTTATCCCTGATTGCACAATTGTTTGATGGTGTCTGTTCCTATGCCTTTATCTCCTCCTACTAACCGGCCCGCTCTCCACCGCACCGTCTTGAACAATGGGCTCACTGTGCTAGTGATTGAGAACCCAGTGGCCGATATTGTGTCAGCCCGACTCCTGATCAAGGCCGGGACTGCCCGAGAAGATTCCTCACAGGCGGGGCTGTTCAGCTTATTGTCCTCGCTCTTGACCAAAGGTACGCGTCATCTCTCATCCATGGCAATCGCCGAACAGGTCGAGTCTGTTGGGGCCAGCGTGGGCACCGATGCTGCGGCTGACTACAGTTTGGTGAGCTTGAAGACTGTCACCGCTGACTTTGCCACCATTTTGGCGTTAGTCGCTGAAATGGTTCGCTATCCGAGCTTTCCGGCCGCCGAGTTTGATTTAGAGCAACGTCTGACGCTGCAAAGCATTCGATCGATGAAAGAACAGCCCTTTACCCTCGCATTTAATGCGCTGCGGGCGGCAATGTATGGCGATCATCCCTACGGTCTCCCAGGTATCGGCACAGAAGAGAGTGTGGCTCACCTCACCCGCGATGATCTTTTACAGGCCCATCAGACGTTTTATCGCCCCGACAATTGCGTCATGGTGTTGGCTGGCAGAATTCAGTCTGACCAAGCGATCGCCCTGGTTGAGCAGGCATTAGGTGATTGGGTCGCTCCTGACCTGCCGATACCCCCACCAATTTATCCGGCAGTTCCCACTCATGCGACTCACGAGGCGATCGCCCAAGCAACCAATCAGTCTATTCTCGTCGTTGGCTACCCCACCCCCTCAGTTAAGGATCCGGCCTATGCCGCATTGAAATTGCTCAGCACGTATCTCGGGAATGGGCTTTCCAGCCGCTTATTTGTCGAATTACGGGAAAAACGGGGCTTAGCTTACGATGTTTCAGCGTTTTACCCAACCCGGCTGAGTGCCTCACAATTTGTGACTCATATGGGCACTGCCCCAGAGAATCAAGCGATCGCCCTACAAGGGCTCCGCTACGAAACCGAACGTCTGGGCCAAGAAAAGCTGGCTAAAGATGAGTTAGAGGCGGCTAAAAATAAGCTGCTAGGGCAATATGCCCTCGGCAAGCAGACCAATGCTCAGTTAGGCCAACTCCTGGGTTGGTATGAAGTCTTGGGTTTAGGCGTCGAGTTTGATCAGATCTTTCAGGAAACGATTCAAGCAGTGACCGTTGAGCAGGTTCAGGCAGTTGCCGAACGCTTTCTCCATGATCCTTTTACTGTTGTGTTCGGCCCAGATGCGACTGCGGCCAGCTGAACTCGCAATACTGCCTATCGCAACTTCCACAATTTCCAGATAGACGTGCCCGATCCAGATAGGCCAACCTCACAGTTGGCAGGGTGCTTACTGCCGAACTCTACACTTGTCAGCTGAGCTTGGCGATGACCACGACTCAGTGCCCCCAGCGTTGTGTAACCCACGATGGGGGCTCTGAGTCGACTAGAACTGTAGTCATCTGGCGATCGCGTCTACCGCAACTTTTGCTTGATAAACGCCAAAATCTTGGCAGTTTGTGTCTTGAGCTGAGCGACTTCGCCTTCCAGCTTGGCGACTTTGGCTTTCAGTGCTTCTACCTCAGCGCTGCTACTACCACCTGCCGCTGGAGCAGCTGTGGCGGCTGCCGCTGCCTTTGGTCTCGGCTTACGGGCTTTGGCCATCGACTTTTTGATGGCTTCAATCAGCTCTTTTTGCTCAAATGGCTTTTGAATAAATTCAAAAAACTCGAAAGGCTCGGTAATCTTTTCTGTGACTTCCTCTTTGCGGCCCGACATCAGGACTAGAGGAATATGCTGAAATTCTGGTTGCGCTTGGATTTCTTGGAACACTTCCCAGCCGCTTTTACGAGGCAGTAAAAAGTCCAACATAATGAGATTAGGGCGCTGTTCGCGAATCGCATCCAGGCCTTCGACGCCGTCTTTGGCTTCTATGACTTCAAAATTGCCCTGAGGCAACATATCTCGGACGCGCATGCGAATCACGCGACTGTCATCAATCACCAAAATTTTGTGCGTTGCCACGGCTGACTCCTATGCGGTAAAGATGCAACTGGTTAGCAAATAAATTCAACACTAGTGCTTGCTCATACAGCTGCTTGCAAATATTGCCACTCAATAGCGTAGCAATTGCTATCCCCTGATCCACAAGATCATTAGCAGCGGAATTCTGAAGCTATGTACAGCAAATAGTAACGGAGTTTTTGATATCTAGAATGAGAGATCGTGAATTTTTGTCGATGCCATGTTAAGAGAACACTCTGGTCGCCATAACTCAATCTGGATGGACGTACCGCACTTTTATGGATCCAGCCATTCATACCTGAGAGTGACTGGGTTCGCAAGCTCTGTATGCCCTTTATCTAGAGTGCCCAATGTCGGCTCACAATATCTTTTAAGATGGACGAAAAATCTACAGTACTGGTGGAAAACTCCGGGATTACCAATGGGGATGAATGGTTTGTGAGGCATGGTACTCGCATCACCATTCGTTCCGTGCTCCTCAGCCATGTCCGGTGACTTCCTGTACTGGGGAATGAAGGCTGCCCATTGCCCCTGATGTATTGTTTTCCCCTGGCTTGAACCTATGACCTCTGCTTCTACGCGTGAACTCATTAATTTGCCGCCCTGGTTACGGCCCTCAATCGGTCGAGCCAGTGACCTTTCTACGGTGCAGCGCATCATTAAACAGCGCGGTATCCATACTATCTGTGAGGAAGGGCGCTGCCCTAATCGGGGGGAATGCTACAGCAACAAAACAGCAACTTTTTTATTAATGGGGTCAACCTGCACCCGATCTTGTGCATTTTGCCAGGTCGACAAGGGTCATGCGCCCATGCCCTTAGACCCTGATGAACCGGCCAAAGTGGCTGAGTCTGTCGCCCTATTGGGGCTGAAGTATGTGGTTCTTACTTCAGTCGCCCGCGACGATCTCCCCGATAAGGGGGCAAGCTGGTTTGTGAAAACCATGACGGCGATTCGCGATCGCACCCCCGACACCCAAATCGAAGTGCTGACGCCTGACTTTTGGGGGGGAGATAATGCGGTTGAGCAGCAACACCAACGCGTGACCACGGTGACTCAAGCCGAGCCTGCTTGCTACAACCACAATGTCGAAACTGTGCGCCGCTTGCAAAATCCTGTCCGACGAGGAGGACGTTATGATCGCTCCTTAGCGGTGCTACAGTCTGTCAAAGTTGTGAATCCAGAGATTCCTACAAAGTCTGGCTTGATGCTCGGCCATGGGGAAACGGAAGCAGAAATTATCGAAACGTTGCAAGAATTGCGAGCTGTGAACTGCGATCGCGTCACCCTTGGTCAATACATGCGCCCGTCGCTAGAGCATTTGCCTGTGCAAAAGTATTGGACTCCGGCAGCATTTGACCGATTAGGAGACATCGCCCGATCGCTCGGTTTTGCCCATGTACGCTCTGGCCCCCTGGTCCGCAGCTCTTATCACGCCGGTGAGGCCCCTTAGCTCAACCGAGTCAGCACCTATTTCTCATTACAATCACTACAAAGCATTTTGGAGAGCACCTGTGCCCACCCTAGGCGTCAACATTGACCACATTGCGACCATTCGTCAAGCGCGTCGTACTGTCGAGCCAGATCCGGTGGCGGCAGCGGTACTCGCCGAACTGGCTGGCGCTGATGGCATCACCGTTCACCTGCGAGAAGATCGCCGCCATATCCAAGAGCGCGATGTGCGCTTGTTGCGGCAAACGGTGCGTACCCATTTGAATCTAGAAATGGCTGCGACCGATGACATGGTTGACATTGCCCTGGATATCAAGCCCGATTACGTCACCCTAGTCCCCGAAAAGCGTGAAGAGGTGACCACTGAGGGTGGGTTAGATATTGCCGGTCAGTGCGATCGCATCACCCAAGTGGTCTCCACTTTGCAAGGAGCTGGCATTCCCGTCAGTTTATTTATTGATGCGGAGCCAGAACAAATTGCCGCCTCCAAGCAAACCACTGCTCGGTTTGTCGAGCTGCATACAGGTCGTTATGCCGAAGCCCAGAACGAAGCAGAACAGGCTGAGGAACTGAGTTATCTCAAGGTCGGTACCGAAGCGGCGATCGCAGCGGGGCTCCGGGTCAACGCCGGCCATGGGCTTACATACCAAAACACTTACGCTGTCGCCTGCATCAAGGACATGGAAGAATTGAATATCGGGCATACCATCATCAGCCGGGCGGCACTGGTCGGCATGGAGCGCGCCGTACGCGAGATGAAGCAGGTGATGCGAGGTGACTATTAGGCGTTGATGAGAATTCATCCTGGTGTAGTGGATTCAGATATTTCAGGATTGGCTACTGACGCTTGTAAGTCCTTGCTTCCCCTCGCCCTGAGCGCAACGCTGTCCTCCGACTTCCAGGTCGCTTTACATCACTTTACGCCCTGAGACTACGCTGCTATCAACCTTCTATGGGAGAATTTTGACTCAAGGCGGTTTCTCATTCTAAGTATCATGCAAACCTACTACTACTACCTCCTCGCTAGCCAAAAGTTTTTGCTCGAAGATGAACCGCTTGATGAGGTTCTGCGCGAGCGCCGCCGCCACTATCAAGAGTTAGAAAAGGAGATCGACTTTTGGTTGGTCAAGCAGCCTGCCTTCCTTGACAGCGATGGATTTGGCGATGTGAAAAGCCGCTGCCCGCAGCCTGCAGCCGCAGTTATTTCCACCGACAAAACGCTGATCACCTGGCTCAAGTTGCGGCTGGAATACGTTTTAACTGGGGAGTTTAAAGCCCCGACGTCGACGCTGCCAGAGCCGCTTGCGTCTTTAGAGACCGTTGCTTAAGCTCCATAGACCGACCTTGGCAAAAGTTTTATTTTATGTTGCTACTGTTGCTTGAGAGTTCCATGATGAGCACGTGATTAAATGCTGGCTCGAACTCCGGAAAATTTTCACCCTGCCGATAGGGCATCTGTCCTTGGCGCCGTTAGCATCTGTCTAGCAAACGCATTGCATAGAGACATTTCTATCAGAGAGCGTGATCGTGTCAGAGACTCCTAAGAAACTTTTAGTCGCCGCTAGCGGCACTGGGGGACATTTATTCCCCGCGATCGCCACTGCGGAACAGTTACCGGAGTACACCATTGAGTGGCTGGGGGTACCTGATCGCCTAGAAACCGAACTAGTGCCTGAGCAATATCCTTTGCATACTGTGCAGTTGGGAGGTTTTCAAGGACGACTCGGTCTCGGATCACTACGCTTGTTGGGGCAGGTATTTAAGGCCACTCTGCAAGTGCGCCAACTGCTCAAGCAGGAACACTTCGATGGCGTTTTTACGACGGGTGGGTATATTGCGGCCCCGGCCATTTTGGCCGCGCGATCGCTGGGCTTACCTGCGGTCCTCCATGAGTCTAATGCCCTACCGGGTAAGGTGACCCGCTGGCTGAGTCCTTGGTGTTCTTTGGTAGCGCTAGGGTTTGAGGCCGCCACCAGTCATTTACCAAGGGCTAAAAGCGTCGTCGTTGGCACGCCCGTGCGATCGCAGTTCCTCAAGGGGCAAGACCTATCTGCAGATCTGGCACTGCCACCAGACGCCCCCGTTGTTTTAGTGGTTGGGGGTAGTCAGGGCGCGGTAGCGGTTAATGACTTAGTGAGATCGGCAGCCCCTGCCTGGTTTGAGGCCGGCGCTTGGGTCATTCATCAAACGGGAGCTAATGATGCTGCTGCCAATAGTTTGCAGCATGATCACTATGTCCATCGCCCCTTTTTTGATGCCATGGCAGCACTGTTTCAGCGGGCAGATGTCGTTATTAGCCGAGCCGGAGCAGGCACACTAACTGAGTTGGCCTTTACTCACACGCCTTCGCTCTTGATTCCGTATCCTTTTGCCGCAGAAGATCATCAGGCCTATAACGCCGCCGCATTTGCTGCAGCCAACGCTGCCCTCGTATGTCACCAGGCTGATTTGACCCCAACATCATTGCAAGAAATGGTGCTAAAACTAATCCATAATCCTGAACGGCGGCAGCAGATGGCTCAAGCCGCAGCCAGTTTAGCGATTCCTGACAGTGCTGAGCAGCTAGCCAGCTTAATTCGTCAGCACCTCAGGCAGTCTGAGCAGAGTATAAAGAATTAGATCCCGGTTACCACGTTCAGGCAGTGTCCAGGTTTACTCCGATGGCATCGGTTAGCTGCCTCTGGAAATGCTGTGCCACCTGGGGTTTAGAGTCTCCTGAATCAAGCATCCAAAGGCTTTGAGATTTCCACGATCGCCCCGGCTAGGAGATTGACAGTATGGTGTAAACTATATGAGGTTTCGGTGGCTGAGTATTCGCTAGTTTTGGGATTCCGTTCTCTGGCTTTTGGTTCGATAGCTTACCCCCGTATTCCGTTTTCTATGTTTTCTATTTTGCTTGTGAGGTAAGCCATGACCGTTTATGTAGGGAACCTTTCCTACAACGCCACCGAAGACGATCTCAATGAAGTTTTCAAAGAGTACGGTAGCGTCAAAAGAATTCAAGTCCCCACGGATCGGGAAACTGGTCGCATGCGCGGATTTGCATTTGTAGAAATGTCTGACGACGCCGAAGAAGATAAGGCGATCGAAGATCTCGATGGTGCAGAATGGATGGGCCGCACTCTCAAGGTGAACAAGGCTCGCCCACGGACTGAGCGCAAACCCTCTGGCGGTGGTGGCCGGGGTGGTTGGGGCGGTGGCGGTGGCGGTGGTCGCGATTACTAAATTCGCGGCAGACTGCTAACGCTTACTGAGATTCCCAAGCCTTGAGAGGACAAAGGGGACTTTGCCCCTCTGTCCTCATTCTTTTTCTTTAAAATGGTTAGCTTTTAGGAGGCAACTGCATGGCCCAAGTGGTACTCGGAGAACACGAACATCTAGAATCTGCACTACGGCGATTTAAGCGTAAGGTTTCAAG
>CAZLYS010000174.1:0-8043 GCA_964563415.1 uncultured Halomicronema sp. | reverse complement strand
ATCCGATGAACTCTGGGAGGCTGCGATCGCCTTCTTGAGACCGGCAACATCGCCCACTCTATAGAGCGTCAAATTGAAGAAAGCGGTTTTTTCTAAACCACTGTCTTGCAGACCATATTTGGTTAAAAGGCTATTAAAGTCACTGTCTTGCAGGCCAGCGTCAACCACCGAAGTCTTGACCACAGCCAGACTATCTCCCCACTTGCCAGGGTATATTGCCTTGATCTGCATCTCTCCTAGTGTGGCAGCGGAGCAGCCGTCGGCATTAACGGATGGGGTGCCTTCATCGCTAGCGTCGCCAACGGGGGTACCCGCCCCTTCAGTTTCGACATCAGCAGTTTCGGTGTTGTTCTCTTCATCGTCATCACCGCTACCGGTTGCACTGCTCCCTACGGCTTTTTCTCGGAACAGTCTGACAATGAGGGCTTGGCCACCCCCATTCAGATAAAAATCACGTACGGCTTGGCTCATCGGAAAGTCGCGATGCAGCCCTCCAAACCGTCTTTCAAAATCGGCAAAGCTGTTCACGACAACTGCCGATTTGGTCGGTCCCTTTAAAGCTCTACCCATAAAGGCCGTGACCGAGGTCGCAACCCCCATAATGGTCCGCACTCCACTGGGGACCTCTTCAATGTAAACACCCGGATACGTCAAGTTACTTGGCATGGTTAGTACTCCCTTCAATCCTTAATTTGATTGAAGCCAAAAAACATTCGTCAATTATTGCCAGCGCCGCCGCATGACTGAAAACAAAACGCCAGTATTTGGCATCCAACGCGATCGCTTCACTGAAATCGTTAATGCCATCAGCCCGATTTGCTATAGGCAGAGCACACTCCTTACTTTCGATAAGTAAAAATTTGGAAATATCAGCACAATCGGTTATTTCAAGAGCATTAGAATGCTCCAGAACAAAAGATTTAAAGCCACCCAAAAATCTTCGTAATGCACCAATAAAAGTCCATCCTTCATACCCCAAAGGACAAGTAGCTCAGCCTGCTTCCAAGGAAAACCCTTTGCTCTGAGAAAACAGGATTTACGACTACTCTATACTTCGATCAGACCATACCCCTTCAAAATAGGCTTGAAAACTTAAAAAAAGAATGGCTTTAGAGAAAGATCTTTACAAGTGACATCCAACCATTTTGCCTTGTTGGGGGAATAAAAACGATTTATTTTTAGGGACTAAAAAATAAAAAAATCCTAAAGTAGCCACTTTGAAATTTCTGGCAATCTTCCAAAGGCAAAGTTGATTGCACTCCTTAGGAATTGGGAATTCCTTCTTGGGAATTATAATGAACGAACGTTAAAGATTTGAGTGAAATATTACGGTTTTGCAGTAATTCTTTCTACTAGGGATAAGTTGGTATTACGACGATCTTTATGAAAAGACCGCTTTTCAAAAATCCTTTATTTGGGCTTTTGGAATTAGGGCTGATGATGATTCCTGTCTGTAGATAGCTGTAAGTGCAAAATAAGCCGTGGATAAATCCTGGGGTTCCTTTTTGCTTGTAAGAGAGTAAGGTGCGGAGCCTTCTGTAACCTTGAATCGGTTTTTTGGTGAGGAGCTTGAAGGGGCTTTGTTGATCGCTTCTGAGCAGAACTTGAAGATCTTTGGGCTACCTGATCTGCGGTTTCAAGACTTGCCGAAATTATCGATTTGAGGCGTGGCTATGAGTGGTTTTCCAGGATCGCCCCGATTGCCTAAAGGAGCTCTTGTGGCTTTAGATCCGGTGCATCCTCAGCAGACGATCGCGATTATCGGGTTTCAGTACAATCCTGATTCCCTAACTCGACGGCTGGAAGCCCGAACCGCTGGCGGTGGTGAGGAGGGCGATCGCGCTGAAGCCCTACGGCTGAAAGGGCCGCCCAAAGAAACGATCACGCTGACGATCGAGATTGACGCGATCGATCAGACTCAGCAGGCGACTTTGACTCCTTTGGGGACAGGTATTTATCCCACCCTGGCTGCGTTAGAGCTGCTGCTGTATCCCACTAGCCAGAGCGTGATCAAAAATATGGCACTGACCGCTGCCGCCATGCTGGAAATCGTCCCCGCTGAGGCTCCGATGACGCTCTTGGTCTGGGGCAATGCCCGGATCTTGCCCGTACGATTAACCAGCTTCAGCATCACGGAGGAAACTTTTGATACGCTGCTGCAACCGCTCCGTGCCAAGGTTGAGTTGTCGCTGCAAGTCTTGAGCTACTACGACCTGCAGCGGACTAACTTTGGCCACAATCTATCACTGGCTCAGCAAATTGCGAAGGAAGTCCTCGCTAAAACCAATACCGCCACTGTCGTGGGTCAAGCTGCCGTCCCTGCCAATCTTTTCTAAGTCGCTTAGCCCCAGAGGTTCTATGTTTTCTGCAACGAGCCGTTATCACACAACCGAGATTGCCCAGTTGACGACGCCAACAGGCGAGACGATTGCTTATCTCAAGCGGCGCTTTCTACCGCTGACGGAGTATCCAACTTTGGCGGTGCATAGGGTGACGCAGAGCGATCGCTTAGACAATATCACTTACGACTACTTGGGCGATCCTGAACAGTTTTGGCGCCTTGCCGATCACAATCGGGCGATGAATCCTCACGACTTAACGGCCCCTGATCAGGTGGGCAACCGGCTGTCCATTCCCCTCATCCAAGGAGAGTAGACAATGCTGCAGGGTGCTATTCGGCTCCAGATTCTGATCGGGTCCACACTGCCAGTGCCGGTGCCGCCGGAGGTGCTGGAGTCCCTCGTGGCTGTAGAAGTGACCAATCGTGACCAGGCATTCGATGGCTTCAAGCTGGACTTTTCGCTGGGGCGGCGCGATGTCCAAGATTACGGATTGATCCGCAGTGGGCTGCTCGAACCGCCTAATCGAGTGGTGATTGGGGTAGAGATGCGGGCGCGCTATCAGGTACTCATTGATGGTTTGATCGATCGCCATCAGATGACTCCCAGTCCAGAGCCTGGGCAGTCACGGCTGGCGGTATTTGGCAAAGATATCAGCCAAAAACTGGCTTTAGCGCAACAGCGCCGGACCCATCCCCAACAGGCCGACTCGCAAATTGTGGAGGAATTATTGAGCCGCTATGCCCAATGGGGCATTCGGCCAGAGGTGACCCCCACGCAAAATCGCCCGAACACCTCAGAACGCCTACCCAGTCAGCAAATTAGCGATCTGGACTATATTCATCAACTAGCCCAGCGCAACAGTTTTGTGTTTTACATTGAGCCGACGTCAACCCCTGGCAATACGGTCGCCTACTGGGGACCCGAAAATCGCCGCCATCAAGCACAGCCGCCCCTGACCTTCAATATGGGGCCGGACTCTAACTTAGATCGCCCGTTGACCAACAGCTTTGACAGCCTCGCCGTGGCGCAGCCTCAAGCCACCATTTTGGACCCCGAAACCCGTCAAGTTATCCCGGTGCCCGCAGACGGGCAATTACCCGGTAGGGCGTTAGCGAGTCGGGCGGCTCAACCGTTGCGTTACATCATTTTGCGCGACACGACTGGCCTCGGTATGGAGCAGGCTGAACTGCGGGTGCGGGCGGCGGCGCAAAACCGGAATACGGCTGAGACCACAGGAGAAGTCAATGTCGTGCGCTATGGGCATGTACTCCGGACGGCTCGCCTGGTGAGTGTGCGGGGGGTGGGTCACAGCTATGACGGAGATTACTACGTGCAGCAGGTGACTCACCGTATTCAACGCGGCCAATATACCCAGAGCTTTTCCTTAACCCGCGAGGGACGCGGCGCACTGAGTTCAACGGTGATGGGATGAACGGGGACAGCAACCACTTTTATGGCAAATATCGCGGCGTCGTGACGAATACCGATGACCCGGACAGTCGGGCGCGAATTCGCGCCACGGTGCCTGCAGTCTTTGGAGATGAGGAAAGCGGTTGGGCGTTGCCCTGTGCGCCCTATGTCGGCGAAGGGGTGGGGGCGATCGCGATTCCCCCGGTCAATGCCTTGGTGTGGATTGAATTTGAACACGGCGACCCGGAATACCCCATCTGGACGGGAGGGTTTTGGGGCAGTGGGGGCGAAACTCCCGCGGGGGGAGCGATCGCAGACATTAAACTCGTCAAAAGTCAGCAACACCTATTGAAGCTGGACGACGCTGAATCGACCCTCACTTTGGAAGCGCCCAACGGCATGAAAATTGTGCTGGGGCCAGAAGGCATCGAACTCAACAATGGCCAAGGGGCCACCATCAAGCTGCAGGGCAATCAGGTTTTGATCAACGACGGCGCATTGGAGGTGACGTAATGGGCAGCAATCTACTCACCGTAGGCTCCACCGTGAGTTGTACCCACGAAGGCCAGGCCCAGCCTCTGACGTTTAATCCACGGGTTCAAGCTGCAGGGCAAGCGGTTGTCACCCAGGCCGATTTTTACACAGTGGCGGCCTGTACTTTAGCCAGTTCGGGCGGTGCGCCGCCCTGTGTTAAAGCGCAATGGGCTGCGACGCGGGTGCGGGCGGGGGGGCAGCCAGTGTTGTTGCAAAGCAATCAGGCCCTTTGCGAGTCGAACGGTACCCCCCTCAAAGTCATATCGACCCAAACCCGTGTCAGCGGTGTCTAACCTCGGTTTTCGCAACGATCAGTGCCTGTGTGCATCAACGGTGAGTGTTCATGAATATCGACTTTCCCTTCCAATTTGACCATCGCGGCAGCACGGCCCTGGCCTCCCAGGACGATCACATCCGGGATCTGATTGAGCAACTGCTATTCACCAATCCGGGAGAGCGGGTCAATCGGCCAGAATTTGGCAGTGGGTTACTCAATCAAGTGTTTGCCCCCAACAGCAGCGAACTGGCCGGACAAATCGAGTTTTCTGTGCGGGCTGCTCTGCAACGCTGGCTCGGCGATGTCATTGAGGTGCAGCAACTCACCGCCACCGCTGATGAAGCCACCTTGAGCATTGCCATCAACTACCAAATTCGTCGCAGTGGCGAGCAACGCACCGACACCTTTGAGCGGAGGATCCCATCATGACGACCTCTGACCTCCATTGCCAGGATGAGCGTCGCCGTCACCAGTTGCGATCGCCCACCGATCAAACTCCGCAACTCAGCGGTCTAGACTACGTCGAAGTGAATCCCAAAAACCAGGTGCAACTCTGCATTCATTTCTTGGGACCAATGCCCGCTGGCCTGACGCCCCGACATATTCGCATTGAGGGGGGACAGCGGATTCGCAATATCGCGATCCTCGATCCTCCACCGACCACCGATCGCGATGCCCTCTTTCAGGACGATTGTTTTCTGGTCCATCTCGCTCATCCTGGAGATTTTTCTACCTATACCCTGCGCTTGATCAAACTGGATGACGAGGGCAACCCCCTGCTGGACGATCGCGGTCAGTACATGCCTTTTGAGGGACTCGATCCGCGTTATGCCTCAGTGGAGTTTTCCTTCAAAGTGAGCTGCCCCAGCGACTTGGACTGCCAATCTCCGCCTGTTTGCGAGCCGCCCCCGCGCCCGGAACCGGACATCAACTATTTGGCCAAGGACTATGCCAGCTTCCGGCAACTGATGCTCGATCGCTTATCGCTGATCATGCCGGAATGGCAGGAACGACTTGTACCCGATCTGGGCATCACCCTGGTGGAACTGCTGGCCTACATGGGCGATTACCTCAGCTACTACCAAGATGCGGTCGCCACCGAAGCCTATCTCGGTACGGCCCGTCAGCGCATCTCGGTACGGCGTCACGGACGGCTGGTGGACTATGCCCTGCATGAGGGCTGCAATGCCCGCACCTGGATTTGGCTAGAGACGGATCGCAAAATTGAGCATATCAATCCTCATCACATCAGCTTCATTACTACCTATCCTGGGGCACCCTCGGCAGGGACGCTGCTGGAACAGGATGCCGATTTAGACGCCCGCTTGATATCGCCCGATCGCTACATCACCTTTGAGCCCGCTCAAGCTCACCCGATTCACCTGCATCCGGCCCTGAATACGCTGTATTTCTATACCTGGGGCGATCGTCAGTGTTGCCTTCCCCAAGGCTCGACCCAGGCCAGTCTGTCGTCTCCTGAGCTCCAGTCGCTGATCTCAATTGATCACACCTACGAACTCGATCTCATGTCACTTGGGAGTGCTGAGGCGCTGCCTGCAGAGGGTAACGGCTTAGTCGTGGTGGCCAAAATTGGGGATGCTTACCATGCCCGCATTTTCAATAACGCTGGGGATATCGTCCTGAATCAAGGCCCCGACGAGTTTATCCCTGATGCCACCCTGATACAGGAATTAGAGTCAGCCCTCACTCAACAACCTATTGACAGCCAGGTCAAAAGTGGGTTAATCCGCAAGATCACAACCAGCCTAGGATATCCCTCTCAGGACTTGCCGTTGTGGCTCCAGCAACAGTCTGAGAACGGCCAACTCTTCTTGCTATTGCAAGAGGTGAAAGGTGCCACCACGGGTGAACCAGGCGATGCTGATTTGCATCATCGGCATGTGGTGCGAGTGACGCACTTAACTTTAACGACCGATCCGCTCACCGATATACCGATTCTCCAGGTGGAATGGGCCGCAGCAGATGCGCTGCCGTTCTCGCTCTGCATTTCGAGTCTCGGTCCAGCGCCTAACTGTGCCCTGATTGAAAATATCAGCGTGGTGCATGGGAATGTGCTGCTAGCCGATCAAGGGCGCGCTGTGACCGAGGATCTGGGAATGGTGGACGAGGCCGATACCGTTACTCATTGTCTGGCCGAAAATCTACCAGCGGCAGGGGTTCCGACTCCGGTGGTTTTCCGTCCCAACTTGCGGCAAGGGCCTCTGACCTTTCGCCAAGCGCCCCCTGCGGGCATCCCGGCCAGCCGGATGCTGACTCAAGATCCGCGCCAGGCGCTGCCCCAACTGACCCTACAGAGTACCTCCCTATCGTTTAACCTCAGGTCTCCCCAAGACACCCCACCGGAAACCTGGACCCCCGTCGCTGATTTGCTGAGTAGTAGCCGTCGCGATCGCCACATGGTGGTCGAAATGGATCAGGAGGGCACCGCCCATTTGCGATTTGGCGACAATGCCCTGGGTCAACAGCCAGCGGTCGGCACCCACTTTACGGCCAATTATCGGGTCGGCAATGGCGCGATGGGCAATGTCGGCGCGGATACCCTCGTGCATGTCGTCCTCAAGACCCATACTCAGCAATCGGGGCAGTCTATTCCTCGCAACGCGCGGCTCATTCCCCATAATCCGTTACCCGCAGTCGGGGGCACTGCGCCGGAGCCCATCACAGAGGCCAAATACTTTGCACCGGGTGCATTCCGCACCCATCTGCAACGGGCGATCGTGCCCCAAGACTACGCCGACATTGTGATGCGAGACTTTCCTGACCAAGTGCAGCGGGCTGCCGCCGCCCAACGTTGGAATGGTAGCTGGGCAGAGATTTTGGTGGCGATCGACCCCCAGGGTACGGAGGCCCAAGTCCCAGGACTGGCTGAGACCATTACCCAGCATCTGCGGCAATATCGCCGCATGGGGCATGACGTGGTGGTGCAGCAGGCGGTTTATGTGCCGTTGCTCATCTCAATGACCGTGTGTGTGCAGCCCGATTACCTGCGGGGCCATGTGCAAGCGGCCTTGCTGGAGGTGTTCAGCAACCGGCGTCTGGGTCCGGATCGCCTCGGCGTCTTCCATCCCGATCGCTTGTCGTTTGGTGAGGGCATCCATGTCAGTTATTTGGCCGCTCAAGCGCAAACCGTCACCGGGGTGAGATCGGTCACCATCACTCAGCTAGAACGGCTCGGCAACGGTCCCAACCAGGAGCTAGAGGACGGTACGCTGCCCCTGAGCCCGATGGAAATTGCCCAGCTTGACAATGACCCCAATTATCCCGAACGGGGACAGTTTCACCTCACGATGGCGGGCGGTCGATGATGCTGAGTTTCCGAGTCCTATTCCGTAATCCCCTTCAGTCAGGAGGCCGTGTGTGATGAATCCTCAACCCTGTGGCTGTTGTAAAGGTTCCGATATCGTGACCCCGATCGCGATTGCCAATCGTCCGGGGCTACAGGCGCTGGCCTATCGCGTC
>CAZLYS010000173.1:0-8056 GCA_964563415.1 uncultured Halomicronema sp. | reverse complement strand
GATCCTCGATCTGTAGCGCTATTTTCCAGAATTGATATAAGACACCGCTTAGAAATCCTTCATATAAGGATATAGATATACGAATGAAGACCATCTACCTCTGTAGCAGCCTTTGAACTAGCAAAGCACATACGATATTGCTGGTCAGAAACTTTCCCCCTGCGGTGTAGTGAGGGAGCATCACAGTCAAGTCACTCTGTAGTGAGAACCCTTTACCTGACTCAACAGACTGTGCTTAATCAACGAGAATATCCCTGCTTATCCAAGCTGCCATCGTTACTTAGAGCTGCTGGCCATCAGTTGGGCTTCGAGTTCTTGACGCAGACGGGAAACTGTAGAATCGGAGTCAATTTCACTGAGAATGTCCTTCATGACCGCTTTGACGCCATTCGGTCCCCAAGTGCAGCCCTGCTCTAAGTAAACCTGGGCCGCTTTGCCCACTGCGTAGGTACCATAGCCCGATGCCCCCGCCTGCGCGGCCATCACACTCAGCAGTGCTGAGAACCCACCCACACTGTCAAACATGCTCCACACAGCGGCTGCGCCTTTGCCCGTGCCGAGTAAGAGTCCCGTACCAATTTCACTAGCCAACAGCGTGCCCGAACTTTTAGCGATCGCCTGCCACAGCTTCTTCGCTTCATGTTGAGTAATCGGTAACCCATACAGCTTCGCGAGGGAACGGATCATCACCAAGTCAGTGACGAACCCGCCTGCCAGATCGAGTATCGCAATCGGATTTAAGGCCACCGCTAGCGCCTTATATTTAGCAAACTTCCAAATCAACGCTTCCGCCTCTTCGTGGTGCAGGGCGATCGCGCGGCGAGCAATGTCGGTTTCTAAGGAATCCGCTTCACGCAGGGCATTTAAGGCAATCAGGGTAGTGCCATCTTGACGGGCGATCGTGAGCAGGGCTTGCTTCAGGCTGTCCATCTGGGGCGGCAATTTTTCCCATTCGTGGGTGATTTTGCCGTCGGGCCACTCGACCCGCACTTGCATGGGCGTAGGGTCAGCAGCGACCATCACCACATCATCCACCGCGAGGGCGGCATTGGGACGCTCTCGATTAGTGGATTTCCACAGGTTCGTGAGCACATCGTAAATGGCTTGGCGATCGATATCAGGAAACAGGTCAATTTTATTGAACACAAGGAGCAGTGGTTTCTTAGCTGCTTGCAGCGTGATTAGAGCGTCATACTCCGTGCGAGTAATATCACCCGCTACCACAAACAGAATCATATCGGCTTGATAAGCCACTTCCTGGGCCATGGCCCCGCGCGCTTCGCCATCCACCTCATCCAAACCTGGTGTGTCAATGAGTTCGATTTGGGGCAATTCGTCCCGATCGTGAACCGCCTCGATCGGGGGTCGCCAATAGACCGAACGCGGCCAACGCGTCACCCCATGCAAGGGGCCAGTAGGCAAAATGTCTTCTCCCACCAGGGCGTTGATCACTGCCGACTTGCCCCGACTGACGAGACCAAATACCGCTATCCGCAGTACCGGCTTGGCTAATCGCGCCTCTAAGGCTCCGAGCGCACTGACGCCATCTTGTACCGCTGTCCTTTGACTCTGTTGTTCGGTCTTCAATTGCGATCGCTGCAGCGCTGGCGCATATCGCTGCACGCCCTGACGGAGCGCTTGGCGTACCTGCTGAAACCGGTTTGTGGCAGAAGTGGACACAGTGGCATTCTCAAAAAACGATGGCGTTGGGCCGATTAGACAAGCTCTCCAGAGGAAACCGGCTCTGCCTGCTCAGAAACGGTAGTGGGGGCATGGGTGGACAAATTGAGCGGCGCAGTCTCACCCGGCGCTAGGGCTGGGGCAGCTTTTGGCGAGAGCTTCTGAATGCCCTGATTAATTAAAGTTTGTAGAAATTCAGTGCGCTGGGTGCTCGGCATCAACGCCTGCAGCTTTTGCCCAATAGCGTCTACTGAAACTGCCGTTGCTGACTGACCTGAAAGGGCTCGCTCCTCAAAATAAGCCATCAAACTTTCTCCTGATAGGCGAGTCAAGTAGGCGGCGCTAAAGGCTTGCACACTACCCCCCACAACAAACGTGGCGGCATGGCTTTTGAGGGCTGTCGTGAGCAGCTGGGTGGAAACTTCCACCACCCCCAGTTTCACCACGACCGCCGCCAATTCGGAGGCAATGGTTTTGGCCTGATCAAGGGCGAGGGGCTGTTGATAGACTTTGCCCAAATCCATCACGAGTTGACCGTTGATGGCGATCGCTGCCAGCAAATCCAACGACGGCACCGGACTCGCAAACGCCGTGCCAGCGGCGGCCCACTGCAACTGTTCGACTATTGGTAGGGCCTGCCGATGCCGCGTCTGGTTCAGCTCAGTCTGAATATCGCGACGTAACTGATGCACCTGACGCATTACTGTCTGTGCGACCAAATGGGCGACTTCCTGCTCTAGCCAATGGTTGATTGTAGTGGTGAGCGGTTTCACCGTGGGCTTGGGTGTTTCTAGGCGATCGCTCGCCTGTCCCGATTCGTCGTAGGTGCGAACTTTGATGGGCCGGGGTGCGGCGGCGATCGCCACAGCGCGCACCTCATACGGCAGCGATCGCAGCCGATCTTGGATTTGTTCGAGCACAACGCTGCACGCTTCGGGCAAGTAGTTGTCCTGCTTGTTCAACCCCAAGATCACACGCTGTCCGGCATGGGTCAGGATTTTAAGATCTGCCCAGACTGACTCCGTTAGATCTTCGGTAACCAGGTAAACAACTGCATCCTGCTGCTGCAATAGCGCCGCCATCGCTTCAGGATGGGCAGTTTCGGCAGTGAGTGGGACTTCTGCTAAAGCTAAGGAATGGTCGGCGGATTCAAGGGGTAGGAGGTCAGTCAAAAAGGGCTGTAGGCTGGATTTGCCCGTGCGAGGATAGCCTGCGATTGCCACTTTTAGTTCAGTTCTATCAAGTTCTGGGAGCAGGGCCTGCCGTTGCTGCTCCAAACGAGTAATGATCGATTCTCTAGTGTCTGTTGCTAGCGACTCTAATTCTTTCTCAAGGGTGGCAAGGTCGGTTTTGAGGGTAGCGATCGCTGCCTCCACTTGCTCCCGCTCAACCAGGGCAACCGGTTTGACGGCCACCGGCTTTGCACTTGGAGATTGTCGTCGCCACCACCAAATCCCTGCCCCGGCGGCAATGAGTCCAGCGATCGTCGTGCTGTCAGCCAACAAATCAGACAAACCACCTAACAGACTCAAGGTGGCCGCAAGTCCCAGCCCGCCAACCAAAATGGGACGTTCTAACAGCCGCTTGCCAACCACCACATAGACCCCGCAAATGCCAACACGCTTGGCGCAATACCCACGACAAAGCAACTTTATTCTAAGGGCTCAGCGGAATTTACTGATTACGGGAAACCCGCTTGAGGAAGAACTTAATCTTTCTGCCATAGCCCTTTAATCCAATGCCTTGGGACAAGAAACTGTCTCAGGAAAACGCCTCATGAATCGAATCGGGCGAATCCTGATGAGCTTGTGGGAATGCTGGAGCTATCGGATTACTCAAGCGATACCACACCAAAGGAAAACAGTCGATAGACACAAATTTACTTTCACTAATTATTATTGATTTCCGGTATTAGACAATGCTGATTTCTCATCTTCCAATTGTCCGATGGCACTCAACTGTGTGGCAGCGATCCGATTACCTTCAGATGAGCAAGATGAGCAAGGTGTTGATAGCAGTGGGGCTCCTTGGAGCAATGGGGTGTACACCCAAATCAGATGCTCCCGCCTCACCGACCACCACAATCGAGGAAACGAGTACGACTGTAGATGCAGAGAACGATGTTTCTGCTGCTGCCACGCCTGTCACACCATCAGCTGCAGCCAAAGTAGCACCGCCACCGTCGGAGCTATGTGCTGAAGTCGAGCCAGGAGATCCCGATTATCCTGTGGCCGTCACCAACCTGCAGTTTCATCGCCCGATGCCCATACCGTTTGATTTCGATAGCTTTAACGACGATGACGATGAGGAACCCTTCGAGCATTTGATTGGTTGCCTGACTAATCAGTCAGCAACGGCGATCGCCGGGGTCGAATTAGTACTGAACTTTGAATATGAACAAGGCAGTGGCTTTGCGGTGACGATGGTTGATTTTCCGGGCGATTATATTGCACCGGGCCAAACTGTGCCCTTTAGACACCAAGCCGAACTCGACCCTGAGATTACGGCATTGACGGTGGCTGAAGTGACCACCTTAGAACCGATGCCAGGCTATGAGGAATACGCCTTTCAACCCCTAGAGACATTTGCAACGGCGATCGCGGTGGTTCATGTTCCGGCCAAGGCACCTGCGAGAGAAACCTCCGAGGCAATTTGTACTGAGGTAGAACCGACTCCGTCGGAGCAGCCGATTGCCCTCAGTAACTTGCAAATTTATGAATTGCCTAAAGATCCTTACAACTTTGATGAGTATCGCGAGTCGGTGCTGATAGGGTGCGTCACCAACCAATCAGCAGAGGCGATTGACGGGTTTAGTATGACTTACAGTAGCGATCGCCAAAATTTTGCGTTTTCCACCATCCTGCTGCCAGAAGACAAGCTGGCTCCAGGAGCCACGTTGCCGTTCAAGAAATTTGGTGAAATTTTGCCCGATACCGATGTGCTGTTTGTCCATCAAATGGGCGGTGTTGAGTTCGATATTACAGTCAACCGATGAACCGTTGTGAACCAACTTTTGGAAAACCACCATCTCCCAGAGGCGATTGCTCGCGAGCCTGCTAACCATGTTTAACGACGTTAGCAGCGCAGCTGAGTTTGTGGCGAAGCTCCAGGAAAGTCTCTCAGACTATTGGCTTTGGCAGGGATGAGTCAAAGATCTTCAGACCAAACCCGAGAAATTCTGACGTAGGAGATTGGCACAGTCTAAAATCATGAAACCTCAACGGCAGGCTACCTTAATTGGGGTATGCTTGCCTGTGTTTTGTCCAGAGAAGTTGGTCTATGTATCCCCCGCTCCCCTTTGGCACCGTGCTCCAGTCGCGATATCAAATCGTTCAACTGCTTGGTCAGGGCGGTTTTGGACGGACGTATCTGGCACAAGATCAGGGCCGCTTTAATGAACGCTGTGCGGTCAAGGAATTTTTGCCTCAGCAGGGAGAAGACCACTTTTCCAACAAGTCGACGGAGTTGTTTCAGCGAGAAGCCACCATTCTCTATCAGATTCAGCATCCGCAGATTCCGCAGTTTCGCGCCACGTTTGAGGTAGAGGGGCGACTGTTTTTGGTGCAGGACTATGTTGAGGGGCACTCCTATCGCGAGTTATTGCATCAGCGCCGCTTACAAAACGCCACCTTCTCAGAAGCTGAAGTGCGGCAATTTCTTCAGCAAATGCTGCCAGTGCTGGCCCACATTCACGCTAAAGGCATCATTCACCGAGATATTAGCCCCGACAATATCTTGCTGCGTAACCAAGACCGCTTGCCGGTGCTGATCGACTTTGGCGTCGTGAAAGAAGTCGTCACGCGGGTCCAAATGTCGGGCACCACTTACCATGCCACCACCGTCGGCAAACCTGGTTATGCCCCCAGTGAGCAGATGCAGTCGGGCCGGGCGTATCCGAGCAGTGATTTGTATGCATTGGCGGTGACGGCGATTGTGCTGCTTAGCGGTCGCGAACCCCAGGATATTTTTGATGATGTCAACTTAACCTGGTACTGGCACGACTATGCTGATGTGAGCCCTGGCTTGGCACAAGTGCTGGATAAAGCCACCAACTATCGACCGGGCGATCGCTATCAAACCGTCAGCGAAATGGCTCAAGCTCTCGGAGCTGTCGGTAATTTTGCGACTGTTCCCCCGGCTGCTAATTTCCCACCCCCGGCGGCGGCCCCGCGCTCTCAAGTCCGAACGGTTGCCGTCGGGCGTTCTGCTCAATCGACGACAATGGCGGGGCCAGAGAACCCCAAAACATATCGTCCAGCAACGCCAGCGGTACTCGAAGAAGATGGTGGTTCTGTTTGGGAAAACCCGCTCGCAGTAGGTGCTTTGGCTCTGGGGCTAGCGGTTGTTGCAGGATTGGGGGGGTGGGGACTGGTGAACGCCCTCAATCGTCCGCCTGCGGAGACTGAACCAGACGTGCCGCAGATTGAAATTAATCCCGATCAGCCGGTAACGCGCCCCACGCCGGAGCCGGAGCCGGAACCGGAACCTGATCCAGAACCGGTGGAATATACCCAGAACTTGGATATTCGTAGCGGCGAATCGACGACTGTCGAGGGCAGTCTCAAGGCCAATGAAACCGTGAACTACATTTTTGAAGGTCGTGAGGGAGAAACGCTGCTAGCTCAATTAGAAGGAGAAGGCGTACTCATGACGGTGTTGGCACCCAATGGCAACCCGCCTGATGGGCAGGCTCGTCGCGTTCTCGGTTGGACGGGTTCCCTCGATTTCACCGGGGAGTACACGATTCAACTCAGTCCGGTAGAGGGGGTTGAGCAAAGCAATTATGCTCTGCAAGTTTCCCTCTCGGAAGACGGTGATCCAGAAGCGCCGACCGACCCTGAGGAGCCCGAAACTCCCACCGACCCTGAGGAACCAGAAACCCCGACTGAGCCTGAGGAACCGGAAACCCCAGACGAACCCGAAATCGTCTCAGAGCAGCGGATTCGCTTTCCACCAGGACAAAATAGAACACTCGTGGCCAACGGTGCGGGACCAGGCCGGATCCGCCGCTATGTCATCAACTTGCGAGAGGGGGAAGTGTTGGAAGTAACCGTGGCGAGTTCGACAGCTCCGACGACCTTTACGGTGCGCCTACCCGCTGGCGGTCCTCTCGCCTCTTCCGTGCAGTTGTGGGAAGATGCCGCCCCGGTTGGGGGAGATTACGCGATTGATGTCACTGCCACAGACGATTCTGAATTTACGTTGCAATTTGTGACGAAGGAATAATGACTACTGCAGTTAAACATAGTTTGCTAATTACTGGTACAGATACTGAAGTGGGCAAAACTGTTGTCACCACAGCGATCGCTGCTTACTGGCTCCAGCACTTTACGGCTGCATCCTTAGGTCTGATGAAGCCAGTGCAGTCAGGTATCGGCGACTTTGAAACCTATACGCAACTCTTTGATTTAGCGCAAACTGCTGACTCCATCACCCCTCAGCGTTTTGCCGCTCCCCTAGCACCGCCATTAGCCGCTGCCCAAGAGGGCAAAATCATTGACCTGACGGTGGTCTGGCAGCACCTGAGCCAGCTCCTTGCCGAGCGGCAGTTTGTCTTAGTTGAGGCGCTTGGGGGCCTGGGTTCTCCGGTGACTGAGGAATGGACTATCGCGGATCTGGCTGCAGCCTGGCATCTGCCCATCGTGTTGGTGGTGCCCATAAAATTAGGAGCGATCGCGCAAGCCGTTGCCAATACGGCCCTGGCCCGTCAACATCACCTCACTGTTAAGGGCTTGATTCTCAACTGCACAGCCCCTCTCACCCTAGAACAGCAACAGAACTGGGCCCCCATCGAATTAATTGAGCGCTTAACCCAGTTGCCCGTGCTAGGCAAAATGCCTTATTTAGAACAACCTCATAATCAAGCGGCTCTGGTGGCGGCAGCCTCTGACTTAAATTTAGAAGCACTGCTACCAGGGCTTGTGCCCCAAGGATGAATCTGGCTAATTCTTCGATTCATAAACTTGGTGCATATGTTGACTGAGGGGAAAAGAAGTCCTATGTCAGCCGATTTTTCAAGGTCAGTCGCAATACGCTCGACTTATGTTTAAAGCCAGGCCCTTGCGGGTTAACCCACCGTGGAATTGAGTGAAACCAAATTCCGTAAGGCCCGTACCGCCAAACTCGCCATCCGTTGTTGCCCAGTGCAAGGGTGGTGTGTGGAAGAAGAATTTCACAAAATCCTCAAATCTGGCTGCCAAGCAGAGCGATATCGTCTCGCGGCAGAAGGGCTGAATCCTTACTGGCTTTCCTGAGTGTGATTGCCGCCGATTTGTTGCGCTTAACCTATTGGCACCGAACTCGGCCCGAGAATCCAGCCGAAACGTTCCTCAATTCAGTGCAACTCCAAGTGCTCAAAGCCAAGTTCTCTCAAACA
>CAZLYS010000172.1:0-8108 GCA_964563415.1 uncultured Halomicronema sp. | reverse complement strand
CCTGTCTACAACAAGGTTGAAAACAAAGGGACGGGATAATCTCACCTAACTACCCGCTGAGCCCGATGTCTGAAAAATCTGCAGCAGCCAAAGCTGTTGTCTCACCAAGGCTAGCGCATCGGCAAAGGTCGGCAGGGGTTTTTGATACCAGGCAGCGTGGGGCATCGGGAAAGGCACGCGCTGGTGATAATCATGAGCCAGTACCGTCACGATAGAAAACAGTGCTAGCAATGCGGGGGTCGTGCGGAGAATCGCCTTGGCAGACCACTGACGCTGCGTTTCAACGCCCAAATGAGCTCGGACTTCTTCAAAGGTCACCTCCACCTGCCAACGGTGTCGAAACCATTGGAGAATGGCTTCTGGTCGGGCCGTCAGGTCAGTACTGAGCAAGGCTTGCGGGTCAAACTGCCCCTTGGGGTCTCGAATTAGCACCCACCGAATCGGGACGGCTGGCATGCCAGTTTTGTACCAGACTGCTGTTGCTGAAGTTACCTCCAACTCATAGTCCTGACGTCCGTACCAATCACTTAGACACACTTTCTGCCAAACGGTTTTGGGGTCGTCTAGTCGAGTGTGGAGACTAGCGAGTCGGTGCCCCACTTTGCGGGGACGTCCCTTCTGCTTGGGACGTCGTGGAGGTGCCGGTTGAAACAGTTGAGCATCCAGTCGTAAGCGTGTGACGACTTGCACCGGTGAGCGCATGTGACTCACCGCCCACAAGAACTCGAAGGTCGCAAAGCTACTATCGGCAACGACCACAATAGCTCGCTGCGGCAGCCATCGTCG
This sequence comes from uncultured Halomicronema sp., assembly GCA_964563415.1. GTDB lineage: Bacteria > Cyanobacteriota > Cyanobacteriia > Phormidesmidales > Phormidesmidaceae > Halomicronema. The sequence goes on along the minus strand of CAZLYS010000172.1, from coordinate 7,322 downwards.
CACTTGCTTGAGCATTTGTCGGGCCCAGTGGGTCAGTGGTTTATGGCGGCGATGGCGTTGGTGGTGATACCGCTCTGAGGGGGCCAGTACCGTCAAAAAGGGCAAGGCTCATGTCCGCTGGGCCCAGGGAATCGGTACCAAGAGCATCAGACTTAACCACCGCAAGCCACTGGTTTTGACAAAGTGACTATCGCTGGAACGGACCGGGTCACGGTAGATCCCTCTCGCCTCAATGCGCTTCCCCCAGCGCCGCTCAATCGTGTCATCCAAGCCGAGGAGGATCGGACCAGTCGGGGCAAACACCGCAATCAAATGACGCAACAAGATGAAACTTGCGTGGCGAGATGACCACACCGCACGGTTGAGCACCCGATGATAGCGCTGATAAGAGGGGAGATGCGCTTGCCCCATCACTCGCAACGCGGCACTCACAGTCCGTTTCCCAGGGGCGAGAATCGCTCCTATCAGCAACACCATCGCGGATGACCAGACGGAGTGAGAGAATACTGGCCGAAATAAACACAGTACAGTTGGCAGAGACATGCTGGTAGGTGTAAGAACAGCTCTCTAATTTTCCCTGAGTTAGCTGACCAAACGTAAATGGATAAAGTCGAGCTTAGCTCACAGTTTTTGAACTCCAATTGAGATTGAAAGCAAGAAAACAGGCTAAAACTCTTTCAGTGAAGTGACTGAAGCTTTGGTGAAAATGTGTCTTCACCTCTGAAAGTATCTTGTAAAACCATTGAATAGAAGGGCTTAAGAGCACATGCCATTGACCTTGGGGTAGTAGGGGTCGTGGGTTCAAATCCCGCCGCTCCGATTAGCTGAAACCTCCTAGCAATAGGGGGTTTCGCTGTATCTATAGGTCGTCAAACTTCATGGATGTGCGGCGAGTGGGTATGTTCAGAAGTGTTCATATTGCGTCAAACGTAGTCAGAAATTGAGATTCAATTGAGATCACGATTGGAGTTGAGATCTCAATGGGAAAAGCGAGCAAAGGCACCGTTGTCGTTCGGTCTGTGAAAGGTTGCTTGCGGCTGGTTTGGTCTTTTGCCGGGGAACGCTATTTCTTCACGCTAGGGCTAACAGACACTAAGGCGAATCGTACAATTGCCGACCTTAAGGCAAAGCAGATTGAGCGTGATATCGCTAATGACCTATTTGACCCAACCCTTGAGAAGTACCGCGCTGCCTATCAGAAGGGGGCTCAGAAAGGAGCCGTCACCATCGGGCGCTTGTAGGTGTTAGGGGGGGTATGAATGTATGGACGTCGGAACCGATGGAAAGAGTGCGTCAAAGCGCTGATTGACCCAGGCTAAGCGGAGTAGCAGGAGATGGTTAAAGCCGTCCTCACTCCAGCGCATCCCCACGCCCTTAAAGCGCTGCTGAATGAGCCATTTACAAGCACTTTCCACCATGCCCGAACCCAAGGGATAGTGACTCTGTTCAAAGTGTTGGTAGCGGATATGACGATGATGGTGCTGAAAATAGGCCTGCACCTGAGATCAGGTGATGAAGGCTTGGCCGTGACAGAGGTCTAAGTTGAGCAGAGCGGTCAATGACCGCAGCACTGTCCGGTGTCGGCCCTGGCGCAGTTGATGCCGCCACCGCTGAAACCACGCCCGGGCTTGAGGGGAATCGGGGTCATCAAACAGGGCGGTAGTGGCGCGCCAGAGATGGCCAGCGGCATGGAAGAAATCGAGGACAGCTACGGCACAGTGGGCAAAGCAAGTGCGATAGACGCGCCAAAAGCCCGGTCCACCGTCACTCAGCCAAATGACTTGCGGGGCGGATGCAAAGGTTTGCTTGGAGGCTTCCAGTTGAAGTTGGGGAATGAATTGGTCAATATCGCCCAATACCGCGACCAGTCTACGGTGTAACAACTGGGGGATGGCTTGTTGAGCCCGGTTGAGACGGTGTCCTAAACGGGCCAAAATCGCGACTTTGACTTCCCGCCACCGGGTCTTGCCGCGTGCCGTGTTCGAATGGGGGCGAAACGGCACCATTCGAACACGGCACTGATGGCCAACGCAAGGTTGGCTAAGTCTGCTGATAAGGGTTCAGCCACCACGCTCTCGCCAGCAGCTTGGGCTGCTAAAGCGGCTTCTAGTTCTACTTGCGCTTGGTGTCCCTTCTGCTGCACCCAATGCCAGAGAGTGGCCGCACTGATGCTCAAGCCACTCCACTGCCCCAACATCCAACTGGCCAACTCATAGGGCATGACCACGCTGAGTAAGCAGCCCAAGCGCATGAGGTCCTCGCTACTCTGCTGGTGGGCACTCAGCTCCAGCGCCAGGTCTAGAGGAATGGAGAGGCTACCTTTGCAACCCTTGGGACAGCGCCCCACGCGACGCTTTCAGTAGATCTGACCCACCAACGTTTGGACTTGTCGCGATTGCCAGCCTGTCGAGTTCAACCGATGGCCGCAGGTCGGACAATTCGACCACTCGCAAGGCTCATGAGCCCGTCGTTCGAGCGCTGCTTCCAGCAGCCAGCGCGCCAGTAGAAGGCCCATTTGCAGCGCGCAACACACCATTGCACTCAGACTAGAGGCGGCTTGCAACGTGGCTCTTTGTTCTTCCCACGGAGCGGTATCTAGCTTTGGCAGAACCTTTGACGGTAGAGTCATAGCAATTCGTTTTGAGTAGGAACCGGGACTTCATCTCCCGGTTCCTACTTTCCTACACTGCCGCCCCCCGAAACCCTTAAAGCGCCCGTCACCATCTTTGGGAAATACCGGGACTACAAAGCTAAGTCGCTGCGATCGCGGTCGTTGGATAAGTACACTTACACTCTGAACCAGCTTGAGCAGGTTTGCGCTGATGTCCCGCTCACGTTGGAAAAGGCTGAAACTTTTAAGGAGTGGCTGTCAGGGCGAATGGAACCGATCACCCTCAAGCAGCGAATTAGCTTGCTCAAGTCGGCATGGGAATGGGGAATCGCCAATAAATTGGCAACCGAAAATCCCTGGCCTGAAGTGCTGAAACAGGTCAAAGTGGCTCCACAGCAGAAGCCTAAGCCATTCACCAAAGATGAGCGCCAGCGGATTATCGCAGCGTTTCGGCAGAGTCGCTATTACGCCTACTATGCCGATTTTGTAGAGTTCTTGCTGTCTACCGGCTGTCGTCCTGGTGAGGCATGTGCGCTTAGGTGGGAGCATGTCACCGACGATCACAAACTGGTGTGGATTGGTGAGGCTTACAGCCGGGGGGAGCTGGCCGCTACTAAGACGAATGAGGCGCGGTTTCTCAAAATGACCTCTCGATTGAGTGAGCTGTTGCGATCGCGGCGATCGCCCACGGCACAACCAAGTGATTTGGTGTTCCCAGCCTGCGAAGGGGGCTACATTGATGACCACAACTTTAGAAATCGGGCTTGGAAGCGGATTTTAGACGGCTTGGATATCGACTATCGCAAGCCCTACACGATGCGCCACACGTTCGCGTCAGGAGCGCTAGAATCGGGCTTGTCACCGGCAACGGTTGCCAGCTTGACCGGCCACAGCATTAGAACGCTGTATGAGCACTATGCGGGTAACGTAAACGGACTTGTAGACTTACCAGAACTGTGAGCCCATAGAGCGGGGGACTGAAAACCCTCGTGTCGGTGGTTCAAGCCCGCCTCCTGGCATCGTTTTAGCCTCTATAGTTGATTCGTTCTATCAAGGTCACGGATCTTTTAACGATCATCAAAAAGCTCCCCCGTCACTCAAAGTAATGAGGGAGCGAGCTGAGTTCCATCAACATTAATTGGGCTTAGATTGACTAAACCTTCTTCTACTTCGGTGTTCCACTTCTTGCCAAACTCAACTAGGGAGTTGGCTGAGACAAAACAGCTCCCCTTAAATGGGTCTTACTGAGATCTAATTCTGCTAGATCCACCCCAGTTAAATTGGCTCTAGTTAAGTTAGTTTTGTCTAGAACTGCTCCGCTCAACACCGTAAAGCTTAGATTTGCAAAACTTAAGTTAGTACCTATCAAGTTAGCCTTAGTCAAATTTGAACCGCTGAAGTTAGCCCCACTCAAATTGACATTACGCAAGTTTACTGCAATCAAATTGAGATTTTGAAAATCCCTCTGTCCAGCAGCATAGCGACTCAATAATTCTTTGACATTCATATCTTCGGTGCTCATCAGGTTTAAGTTGAAGATTTCTCTAAATTACGTTCGTTTCTAAATAACCGGACTTCAAGAGACAGAAAACTTAGACTAGAATACGATGACGACGCACATCAACTCTAGCCACACATCCATTCGGACTTGTACGCAAATAAACCACAGAATTTATTTGCTCTGAATGCTCCTCAATTGGTTGCTGAAAAATGACCAAATTAATGTTACGGTATTCTTGATGGGCAGCTACCGCAATATCAAAACTGGAAGGTATATCGGCCACAAAATACCTTAATTAGAGGCTTAGAAAGCATGACAAAAGATAATGTGCCCTATATAGGAAAATCGAGTCTTGTTTATCTGACCGTCAACTACAGCATACAGCTTTTTTGAAAGATTTCATGGAAGCCGATTATTTTCTGTATACATCCTGCTGAAATGTATACTAATGAAGGTATTAGCTCAGAAAATACTCACTAAAATTCAGGTCTATTGGAATTGGTTTGCCGCCAAAGAGGATGCTGGTAACGTATTCTGCCCATATCCGGCTACAAGGGATTATCGATGAAATAGGCGCTGAAACCCTTGCATACTCGTCATAGTTCGTATTTTAGGCGGTTGGCTCTATATGTACTGTTAAGTTTAGGGTATTTGCCTGAGTACGCAGCTTAATATTGCTACACTGTCAACAAAGACTTATTTTCGGTCGAAAATTGTTTGGCAAACAGATTCTCTGAATATAAATCTCTTCATCACTCAATTTTGGAGAATCATCCATGTCTATTTATGTCGGAAATTTATCTTACGATGTAACCCCTGACGAGCTTTCACAGGCATTTGCCAAGTATGGCACTGTTAGCAATGTCCATTTGCCAACTGATCGCGACACCGGACGGATGCGTGGATTTGCTTTTGTTGAAATGCAGAGGGATACGGAGGAGGATTCAGCCATTGAAGCATTAGATGGTGCTGAGTGGATGGGCCGCACTCTGAAAGTGAATAAAGCTAAGCCTCGCGAACAAAGATCAAGTAGGAAAAGTTTTGATGATCGCGGGCGTGGTTCTCGACGATACTAATAGAGTTTAAGTACAAAGCACGGCATGCGTCAGACTATTTTTTCGATGAGTGTTTATTTTGTGAGACTCATCAGGTGTCTGAGGTATTTTGGAGTAAGACAATCAGTGGTTTTCGTTAACTTAGGAAGGAGCTAAATGGCTCAAGTTGTACCGTGGGAAAATGAGCACATTGAGTCGATCCTTCGCCGTTTTAAGCGTGAAGTTTCTAAGGCCGGTCTTTTTCCTGATATGAAAAAGAATCGCTTCTTTGAAACGCCTATTGAGAAGCGCAAGCGCAAAGAAATTGCTATGCATAGACAGAGAAGGAGAAACAGAAAGTTTCGAAACTGATCTCGCATGACTCTCGCTGTGATTGCTGGACACATTTTCAGACGCCATGGGTACATGTAAAAGAGAAATATGATGGCTTCTTTTAGTAAATCTTGTTGGCGGTGATTAACTTGTTGGGTATTTGCACAGCGGGCAACCACTCACCCAAACACAGGGGATTTGGGGTTGTTGCCTTAACGAGAGAATGAGGGTTGGGGGTGTGTGTCAGTTGGGTCAATTAGGCCCGTTTTAGTCCAGAGTGTCTACGGCGGCTGATACCAATTTAGTTTTGGGACGCCCCACATTGGAACTGGGAGCAGAGTCCCGATAGACCATGTCTAACTGATGATAGTCAGAGTTCCATCTGTGGCATTTCAAAACTGAAACCGTATCACCAAGAATTCCACATCGACATCTCAGGGTATCTATGGCGTTCCAAAACTGAAACCGTATGACCCACCTCTATAGCAGTGCTCAGGCTACTCACCCGCTCGACGCTGATGGGCAAGCCCACCGGGACCACTCATCCGCCACAGTCTCTGGAAAAGCCGCCAAGACCGAATAGTTGTGCCCTTCGCTCAACGGACGTTGGGCCGCACGATGGATGGTTTGGCGGTCTACTCAGGTAACGCGCATACAACCCCGTTCGTGGGGCGTCTCATCCAGACCAAAGACCTGATAGGCGGCCTCGCTCGGTGCGGGTAAGGGGGTCAACATCACCTGACCTTGCTGGTAGGCTTCGAAGCTGCACACCGGGTAGTCACTCTCAACGTAGCCTGCGTAATTGCTTGATACAATGCGCTGTACTGCCGACGAAAGCAGGTATTGAGGCTCAATCCACAATTGAGCGAGCGCGATCATTGCTGCTCAGGGCATCCAGTAAATCCAGCAAACTGTCGCGGCGATACGGAAAACTTTCGTAAATCCTTTGGCGACATTGGCGCAGCGCTTCAAGATGATTTGACATGAGTGGTAGAGCATAGAAGTTTGAGAACCTCTACCACGTTCCTACTCATCGTTAATCTGGATTGTCCAAAGTCCAGTGAGGCCAAGTTCGTCCAAGTTGACCGTTTCAGCCCGCAACAGCGCCACCAGGAATAACGCGATGAAAGTCAATTCTGCACCATGCGAATTGAAATGAGGGCGCAACGCGGCTTGAATTTGTCTGAATCTAGTGAACTAAGTGGCAGGCGACATAATGGCCATCGCCTGCGTCTTTGAACTCCGGCTCTGGATCTTGGCGACACTCGTCGGTGGCGTAAGGGCAGCGAGTATGAAAGCGGCAGCCCTGGGGCGGATTGGTGGGGCTGGGCACATCCCCTTCGAGGATAATGCGTTCCCGATTGGCTTCAATGCCGGGGTCGGGAATTGGGACTGCTGACAGTAGGGCTTGGGTATAAGGATGGAGGGGCTTTTCGTAGAGGGAGACGCGATCGGCTAGCTCGACGATTTTGCCGAGATACATGACGGCGACGCGATCGCTGATATGCCGCACCACACTCAAATCATGGGCAATGAACAGGTACGTTAGCCCCAACTCATTCTGCAACTTTTGCATCAGGTTCACTACCTGTGCCTGAATCGATACATCCAAGGCCGCGATGGGTTCGTCCGCCACGATGAATTTGGGATTCACTGCGAGGGCGCGGGCGATGACGATGCGTTGCCGCTGGCCTCCCGAAAATTCGTGGGGATAGCGGGTGATGAACTTAGGATTGAGGCCCACAATGTGCAGGAGTTCGGCGACGCGATCTCGTTTTTCCTTGCCCGCCGCCAGGCCATGGATCGTCAGCGGTTCCCCCACAATGCTGCCTACCGTCATGCG
>CAZLYS010000171.1:0-8119 GCA_964563415.1 uncultured Halomicronema sp. | reverse complement strand
AGGTTGATTTTATTGGCCATATTGTTGTGAGTGGATGGGCGATCGCGGCAGATGGTGACGCCCCAGCAGAGGTTGAGGTCTATGCTGATGGCGTGCTAGTCGGCCAAGGTCTCGCTGATCGTTTTCGCCCAGACCTCAAAAAGCACCACATTCGTGATGGCAAAGCTGGGTTTCAAATTTTACTGCAGTTGCCCTTATCAGAAGCCGCGATCGAAGTCAGCGTCCGCCTCAAATCTGACCCGTCTGAATTGGCCAATAGTCCGCAAACTTTGTCGCCTGCCCTTGCTAAAAGTCCTCAAGCTTATCAAGAAGAGGTGCGTGTTTGGTTGAATCAGCGATTTGGTCCAGATGGATGGGAAGACGGCGTGTTTCGGGCTCACCAACCCATTTATGGTTTTAAAGCTGGGTATTGTGAATCGGCTTGGGGCATTCGCTATCTAATTACTCACCATCTCATGAGTGAACTCTCCCACTTAGATTTCCACACTCTGATTGATATTGGAGGGGCCGAAGGCTATAAGCCTGCTTTAGCGCAGAAGCTATTTGGTTGTGAGGTGCTGAGTTGTGATCTCTCGTCAGAAGCCTGTCGACGGGCAGAAGAGATTTATCACATTCCGACACAACAGGTTGATATTCATGACCTTCCGTTTGAGGCTGACAGCTTTGACGTGGTGGTGGCGAGTGAAACGATTGAGCATGTGATCGACTATCGTCAAGCCTTAACTGAGTTATTACGTATTGCCCGTAAAGCCGTCGTGATTACCGTCCCCCACGAGCCAATTGAGCAGGTATCAGAGAATATCAGTCGTGGGCACCTACATGATCACATCCACCACTTTGATCTGCATACTTTTGACTATTTGCAAGATGACGTCGAAGTTCATGCCAAGCAAATTGTTTCCTTTTCTCCCTGGACTTGGAAGCCGGGCACTTGGATGGAAGCAAATATGCATCAGCCCGCCAACTGGCATTCTCTAGGGGGAATTTCTACGCAGGTGCTGCGCAATACTGTCTTTAGCTTGCGATCAACGGCGGCGTTCCTATCTTTAGATGCTCTGATGTTGCGACTCGATCCGAGGGCGGGTTATGGGGGCATTTTGTTTACTTTGCTGAAGGATCCATCCTGTCTGCGGCAACGCCCCTCGCACCGGGTGTCGATGCAAGATGTACTCTCTTTTCAAGTACCGTTGCACAAACGCGAAAGGTATTCGGCTACATCGGTATAGAGTCCATAATCGTCGATTCGGTTTTGAGTTTCTTGGGCACCTGTTGCTCTTGCCTAATACGTCTCTTGCCCGATTTGTTTGGGCTGCCAAAAACAGGTTGTCTTGAACGTTTATCTTGAGTCTGTATTGAGGAAATGGCAGAGTAACAATGGCAATGTTGCCGGTCATAGATGCTCGTCCAACTTGATATTGCGTCAGCTGTAGCAGACTGCGGCATGTGGAGGTCGGAATGCGGAACGTCAATGCTTGTCAGATATGTGTTTCAGCCATTCAGGCCGAGCTGAGCAGCTTGCGGCTAGTGATATCTGCCGATGCATCGATTTATCCCAACTGGAATTTTTCTATCTAAACCTTTATGGAGAGTTATCTGACTGCCCTCAAACAGCTTTTTCAGCAGCAGGCTAATCCAGAGCAAGCGGGCCCAATGAAAAAGTACATGCGAGACCAGTTTGAATTTTTGGGAATTAAATCGCCCCAGGTGAAGGTTCTATTCAAACAATTCTTGGCTGAATACGGGGTGCCTGACTTGCCGCATTTAGAGGCGATCGCTTGCGAGTTGTGGACTTGGCCCGAGCGGGAATATCAATATGTGGTGCTCAACCTGCTGGATAAGTCGCAGAAACAATTGACTTTAGACCAGCTTTCCCTTTTGGAACATCTCATCACAACAAAGTCCTGGTGGGATACCGTTGATGCCTTGGCGTCTCACAATGTTGGCAAGCTGTTGAGTCGGTATTCGGATAGCCGCGATCGCCTAATCGAGCCCTGGCGACAGTCCGATAACATCTGGCTGCGACGCACCACGCTGTTATTTCAACTGAGCTATAAAACGCAAACGGATGAAGCGCTCTTGTTTGCCCTCATCAATGAGAATCGGGCATCGTCAGAATTCTTTATTCAAAAGGCCATTGGCTGGGCTTTGCGGGAATATTCCAAAACGGCTCCCGATGCGGTCATTACTTTTGTGGAGGCAACAGAGCTAGCGCCTCTAAGCCAGCGAGAAGCGCTGAAGTGGCTGAAGAAAGACAAAGGCTGCCCTGTGTAAAGTGAGCCCATGAAGGCGTCGTCAATGCAAAGGGGTGTCTAGAAGCCGAGTTTTTTGGAGCCTGTGTCACCACTAACTGACCGTGAACGAGAAATCAGGGTTCTGGACCTTATTGTCAGGGCATTGCTCCGAGCAAATGCGATCGCGGATATCCTTTGATCAAAAATTTTACAAAGGCAGAGAAATCCGGGCGCGATTGCTCCGTAATTTGGGCACTTTGGGAACATGATTTGACTCACCTGATGAGCACTATGACGAGCTTTGCTGATCCACTTGCCCATGTGACTTCCCAACTGTCTGGCTATCGTTTCAGCGATATTGTTTATCAGGGCACACGCACGACGGTTTACCGGGCAGTAGAAAAAGCGACCCAGCGCTTAGTGATCATTAAAATGCTGTCTCAGGAGCACCCTAGTTTTACCGATCTGATTCAGTTCCGGAATCAGTACACGATCACTCAAAATTTAGCGGTCGAAGGCATCATTCGCCCTTTGGATCTGGTGTCGTGTGGCAATGGCTACAGCCTCATCATGGAAGATTTTGGCGGGATCGATCTAGCCTGTTACGCACGACAGTCTCCCTTGAGTCTTACAGAGATTCTTGACATCGCGATTCAACTGTCCACAATTCTCCACGACTTACACCAATATCGGGTGATCCACAAAGATCTCAAACCCGCCAATATTCTGATTCATCCTGATTCCAAGCAAGTCAAACTGATTGATTTCAGCATCGCCTCCCAACTGCCTAAAGAAACTCAAACTCTCCAAAGTCCTCAAACTCTAGAAGGGACTCTGGCCTATTTAGCCCCAGAGCAAACAGGTCGCATGAACCGTGCCATCGACTACCGGACGGATTACTACACGCTAGGGGTGACCCTGTATCAACTCCTGACGGGGCAACTTCCCTTCACAAATTCTGATCCCCTCAAACTCATCCATTGTCATATAGCTCAAATGCCCGTTGCGGTAAATGAAGTCAATCCCGAAGTGCCCGCGATCGTGGCCGCCATAATCGCTAAATTGATGGCAAAAAACGCGGAAGATCGCTATCAGAGTGCCCTGGGCATCAAGCACGACTTTGAACAGTGCTTAACTCAACGGCAGGCACAAAATGACATTATGACGTTTGAGCTAGGAAGACGAGATATTTGCGAACACTTCGTTATTCCGGAAAAAATTTATGGTCGAGAAGCTGAGATTCAAACCCTATTAAATGCCTTTGACCGAGTTGCGAACGGTCAGGCAGAAATGGTGCTCGTAGCCGGTTCTTCAGGCATTGGCAAAACTGCCATTGTGAACGAAGTTCATAAACCAATCACTCGTCAGCAAGGCTATTTTATTAAAGGGAAATTTGACCAATTCAATCGAGATATCCCCTTTTCAGCCATTGTGCAAGCCTTTCGAGAACTCATGGGACAGCTACTGAGTGAATCAGATGAAGCTCTTACAGTCTGGAAACAAAAAATTCTCTCAGCAGTGGGTGAAAATGGCAGGATCTTGACCGAGGTAATTCCTGAGTTAGAGCAGATCATTGGCGTGCAATCTACTGTCTTAGAATCATCTGAGGTAGCAGCTCAAACTCGATTTAAAGTACTGTTTCAAAAATTTATTTCTGTCTTCGCAGCTGTAGATCATCCTTTAGTTATATTTTTAGACGATCTGCAGTGGGCAGACTCGGCCTCTCTCAATTTGATCTCGATATTGATGGGCGATCGCTCTGGTCATTTATTGTTAATGGGTGCCTATCGAGATAATGAAATCTTTCCGGCTCATCCGTTGATGATGATGTTGGCTGAGTTAGAGAAAAGTAAGGCTCTAGTCTCGACAATCTCTCTGGCGGCGTTGCCACCCGAACAGATTAATCTTTGGGTCTCTGAAACTCTGAACTGCCATCTTGGCATGGCTGAATCGTTAGCCGATTTTTTATATCAAAAAGCAAAAGGGAATCCATTTTTTACCGCTCAGTATCTGAGGGGACTCCATGAAGATGGCTTGATTTTCTTTGATCAAAATGCGGCGCACTGGCAATATGAGGTGGCTAAAATTCAAGCGGCGGCGTTGACCGATGATGTTGTTGACTTTATGTCTGAAAGACTACAGAGCTTATCAGCAACGACTCAAGAAACCTTAAAGTTCGCAGCGTGTCTTGGCAACCAGTTTGAATTAGATATGTTGGCAGTTGTCTGCGATCGCTCCCAAGAATCAGTGGCAGCAGATCTATGGAGCGCTATGCAGAATAGTTTGATTTTGCCAGAAAATCAAACTTACAAACTTTTTCAACTCAAAAAAGCTGATATTTACGATGGGGAATCAGCGAAGCCTATCAACACCCACTATCGATTTTTACATGATCGCGTCCAACAGGCGGCTTATAACCTGATTCAAATCGATCAAAGACAAACTACTCATTTGGCAATTGGTCGATTACTGCTGCAAAGCACCTCGGAATTAGCAGCTAATCCGTTTGAGGTGGTGAATCATTGGAACCTAGCCATTGATTTAGTGACTGATATTGACGAAAAAGTGAATTTAGCACACCTTAACTTGCAAGCAGGTTGTAAGGCTAAAGCTTCTGGAGCCTATGAACCAGCCTTGAAATATTTGAATACAGGATTGGACTTGCTGGGTAAAAATGCTTGGCAAACTCACTATGATCTGATTCTCAAATTATATAAAGAAGCCGCGAAGGTAGCTTTGATTTGCGGCGACTACCTGCAAATGGAGCAATGGTCTGAGACGGTTTTACAGCATAGTCAAACCGTTTTAGACAAGGTGGAAATGTATGATGTTCAAATTCAGGCACAAATGGCGCAGGCGAAACCGACGATCGCCATTCAAATTGCTTTTGTTGCTTTGGAGCTTTTAGACATTTCTCTGCCGGATGCCCCTTCACCAGCCGACATTCAACATGAGCTAGCCATCACTCAGGCGCTTTGGAGCCAACGAGATATTGCTGAATTGATTAATTTGCCAACCATGACGAACCCGGAAATGTTGGCAGCAATTATTATCTTGTCGAGTATTTTTGCTCCTTCATTTATTGCTAAGCCTGACATTTTGCCGCTGATTGCTTGCAAACAAATCCAGTTATCTATTCAATATGGCAACTGTGAGCACTCCGCATTTGGCTACTCTAACTATTCCGCCATTCTCAATACACTCTGTGGCGATCTCGATGCGTCTTATCGATTTGGTCGGTTGGCGATTGATTTGGTTGAAAAATTCAATTACAAAAGCGTTAAAGCCAGAACTTTCAATCAGGCTGCAATTTTCAGCATGCATGGAAAAGTCCATGTTCGAGAAGCTCCTTCAATTTTGCAAGAAGGTTGCCAAAGTGGTATCGAGCACGGTGATTTAGAGTTTGCCGGTTATGCGGCTTACAACTGGTCGCAGTATTCATACTTTAGCGGCTTGCCCTTAACCGACTTGCAGAAAGGTGCTGAAACTTATGGTCTGTTGCTTAGCCAAGCTAATCAACAAATCTCGCTGAGCTGTAACCAAGTTGTGCAACAAGCCGCCCTCAATTTACTTGGTGAGTCAGAAGATCCTTGTCAGCTAACCGGAACAATTTTTAATGAAGCTGCCGCCCTTAAACAATTTTCAGAAAATCAGGTCTTTTCAGGAATTCAGTATTTGTTTCTCCACAAGATCATCCTTTGCTTTTTGATGTCAAAGTTTGACCATATTGAAGCATATATTGAGCAGTCAGAAAAAAACTTGAGTGCCTCAACGGGCATGATTACCGTGCCTGGTTTTTATTTCTACGCGACCTTGAGTCGGCTACAGCTATATGCGAGCAAGTCAGGTCCTGAGCAATCAGAGCTATTAACCCAAATTGATGGGGGGATTGCCGAGATGCGACGTTGGGCACAGCAAGCGCCGATGAATTTTCAGCATAAATATGATCTGTTAATGGCTGAGTATAACCGCATCATGGGCGAGCGTTATGTGGCTGCTGACTTTTATGATCAGGCTATTGCCGGTGCCCACGCGAACGAATATGGCCAGGAAGCAGCCATTGCTAATGAGCTAGCAGCGCAGTTTTATCTGGCTTGGGGGCGAGAGAAAATCGCGGCTCATTATATCCAAGAAGCCTACTATTGCTATGCTCGCTGGGGGGCAAAGGCAAAAGTTACTGACCTCGAAACTCGCTATTCGGAAATGCTGCGTCCGATTCTGCAGCCGCTCGCTTCTTCGAGGGATGTGGTGAATGCCCTCATGACTTTAAACAATTCAAGAACGCCGACTCACTCCGGTAAACAATCTAGCTTTACCAGTGCTAATCTCAATCAAACTCTGGATTTTGCCAGTATTTTAAAGGCCTCTCAGGCGCTTTCCAACACCATTCATTTAGAGGAATTGCTCGGTCAGCTCACTCAAATTATTCTGCAAAATTCGGGAGGCGATCGCTGCGCGTTGATGTTCCCAAATCGTGATGGTGAATGGCAGGTTCGAGCAATCACGACGCTCGAAGATACTCAGCTGTGTAATGCTCCACTGGCTGATAATCCCGATTTGCCGGTGCAACTCATTCGATACGTCAAAAATACTCAAGAAGCGGTTGTTATCGATGATTTAGACACTGATTTACGGGTTATTGATACGTATCTGCAACAGCAACAGCCCAAGAGTGTGCTGTGCCTGCCGTTGCTAAACCAAGGTAAATTTATCGGGATTGTTTATCTTCAAAACAGTTTGACGAGTGGCGTGTTTACTGAGGAACGCCTTTTAGTTCTGAATTTTCTGTGTACTCAGGCGGCCATTTCCCTGGAAAATGCCCGCCTCTATGAAGAAATTCAGCAATCACTCGTTAACCTACAACAAGCCCAACTGCAATTGGTACAGAGTGAAAAGATGTCTGCTCTGGGTGGCTTGATTGCTGGGGTGGCCCACGAAATTAATAATCCCGTTGGGTGCATTATTGGCAATGTTGAAGCTGCCCAGGACTACATTGACGATTTGTTGGGGTTGTTGACTCTCTATGGTGAGCAGTTTCCTGAGCCGGGGCCAGACATCACCGCAGAGCTCGAAGCGATCGAGCTGGACTATGTGCGTGAGGATTTGCCTCAGTTAATTCGGGCGATGAAAGACAGCGGCGATCGCATCAAATCCATTAGCCACAGCCTACGTACGTTTTCCCGAGCCGATACGGATAGCAAACAACGGTTCGACCTGCATGAAGGGATTGAGAGTACAGTCCTGATCTTGCGGCATCGCCTCAAGGCAAATAGTCATCGTCCCGCGATTGAGGTCATCACTGACTATGGTGATTTGCCCCCCATTTCTTGTTTTCCAGGCCAACTTAATCAGGTCTTTATGAATCTACTCGCGAATGCGATTGACTCATTAGATGAAGCTAGCCAAGACGCGACCCGGGCAGAGACGAACCCGTCTCAGTACATCACTATTCGAACTGAGGCGGATGATACTGGGGTGCTGATAGCGATCGCTGACAACGGGCCAGGAATTGCGGATGACATCAAGACGCAGATTTTTGATCATCTTTTTACGACCAAAGGGGTGGGTAAAGGGACGGGGTTAGGGTTAGCCATTGCCCACCAAATTGTGGTAGAAACCCACGGCGGCAGTATTGAGGTGCATTCCGAAATTGGCCAAGGGGCTGAATTTCGCATTTACCTACCTGTTTAAAGTGAATTCGGGATAACGACTTTCAGTCAACCCGTTACCCCAATCCCCGCCGCGGAGGGGTGCCCGCAGGGCGAGGTGGGTTTGAATGGGACTGAAAATGGCCGAAAAACCCACCCCTCAGCCCCTTCCTTGCAGCTAATCTTGTAGGGGTTTTGGACTATCTTGTTTGACGGCCATCCTGGCCGTTCGAGGCGGCT
>CAZLYS010000170.1:0-8120 GCA_964563415.1 uncultured Halomicronema sp. | reverse complement strand
ATGAAGGCCTTCGGTTTACATCGACCCTGCGTGTGCCCAACGTTCGATTAGTGTTATCTGGCCGCGGCACCTACACTTACTACACCAGCGATGATACCCAAGATGACTTGGCAGCCAGTATCGGACTGAGGGGAGAATTCGGCCATTTTTCTAGAGATTTCTTTGATTCGACAGTATTCAACGTGACCTATACCCGGTCGTTTGTGAGTGATGCAGCAACTTCCCCCTTTCTGTTTGACCGCAATGTTGACCGCAATAGACTGAGGGGTGGCATTATTCAGCAGATTTATGGGCCTTTTCGACTCGGTTTTCAGACGTCTATTAACTTAGAGACTGGTGAAATCATTGACACCGACTACATCTTGGAATACAACCGTCGCACTTACGGGATATTTCTCCGATACAGTCCGACGCAGGAATCTGGTTTCATCGGTTTCCGACTTAACGAATTTGACTGGTCTGGTCGGGCCCAGCGCTTTGGAGGGGCCGATATCCGCCAGGTTGAGGGCGGTATTGTGCGCTAGTGATGCCAAGTCTTGATTTCGGGTTAGGCTAACCAGATAAAGCAGAAGGCGCAAGAGGAGCAGGGGAGACCTGAATCCTATTCCTCGCGTTGATGCTGAACTAGTTTCAGATTGTGTGCTTGCTTTTGGATTCGGCTAAAGGCATTGCTGGTCTCTGGGATGAATGCATCAGGCAAACCTATGATCATTCTGCTTTATGTAACGCTGCTCCTATGTAAGTGAATAGATACTCAGGACAGAATGAAATTGGCAGTGTTAACGCTCTTATGCGAAACGAGTATACGTTTCTCATGAGAGCAAACTCGTATGGGGATCAGAACTTATCGAGAAGGTTGAGTAAACCTCAAATTTGAGGCTTCCTAGTCCGTTGATTTACGGGCAAAGTAACAACATTGTTGATGTTGACTTCTCGGGCAACCCGAGTCAACAATGCCGCGATCGCTAAACTCGCAATCATTGAACTACCGCCATAGCTAAATAACGGCAGCGGCAGGCCCGTAGTGGGTAGAGCTCCAACAGCAACTCCAATATTCAAAAAAGATTGGCCAACTAACACCACCATTGAGCCAATGGCGATGAGACGTTGAATTGGGTGGGCGGTGCGGACAGCGACTAATGCTGCAAGAGACGCATAAGAGAGCAACAACGTTAATAGAAAAACGCTGCCAATATACCCAAATTCTTCTGCGTAAACCGAAAAAATAAAATCGGTGTACTGAATGGGCAAGAAATCGAGCTTCTGTTCCGAAAATCCAAATCCGTTGCCCAGCCAACCGCCTGACCCAATTGCCAATAAACTTTGAATTAGCTGATATCCGTTGCCTGTAGGGTCGGCCCAAGGATTCAGAAAGGCAGTGATCCGCTCTCTTTGGTAGGCGTTGGCGCTAAGACTCAGCAGTGCAGCAGTCAATCCGGTAATGGCAGTACTGAGCAGTAGACGGTAGGGTAAGCCTGCGGCTAATGCAATGAACCATAGGGATAACCCACAAATCGCAGCAGTGCTCAAGTTAGGTTGCAACAGAATGGTCACAATCGCGATCGCAAATAGGCTGAGCCATAATCCTCGGGTGGACCACGCAAGCTGTGACCAGCGACCAAAAAGTCGAGCTGCTTGTAAAACCAGCAAGGGTTTGAGTAATTCTGATGGTTGAATCAAAAATGGGCCGAGGGCCAGCCAGCGTGTTGCCCCATTGATGGTGACTCCTAGTGCTGGAACTAAGGTGAGGAAGAGTAAACCGATCAGCATAAAAAATGCTAACCCTGACAGTCTGATTAGACCAGGAATCGGTTGACGGACAATCCAATTAAATAAGTTGAGTCCTAAAAATACCCAGAGTAGTTGAATGGCTAAGAATCGCCAGCCGATGCCGGTTTCGGCTAAGGCGACGGGGTAAGATGCCGAAAATAGGGTGATTAGCCCTATGGATAACCAGACGAGGGTTAGCCACCGCGTCAACCGCGCCTCTCTAGACCAGTGTTGGGTTGCTGGGTCATACACCGGCAATAGATACCGAATAAAATTTTCACGCGTATTCGAGGTCATCAGTTCAAACGCTTTCTAGCCAAGAAATTCAATCTGTCGGCGAATGAAAAGCTGTCAACAACGACAGCCAAAAATCATTGCTAACACTAGCTGTAGTGATCAAAGCTAAAATTAGCGGCATACCTTGGATATGTAGTACTGCTAATCAGCTATATTTTCACAAATCTGCGGCAAGTATACCAACCCTGACAAAACTTGCCATCCTCAGCCCAGCGATCCACAGTTTGCTCGAGCTAGCGCGGATCACCAAAATTGCGATCTGGTTAAGTATGCCAAGTCCGACTTTCGACCTCTGCATTCCGCATGCTGCTATATCTAGTCAATTTCGCACCGTTGCAGAATGCTATGACAAGAGACTTGCCTACGCTATCGCTTCATACTGCATTAGCTGATACTCAACAATATTGGACATTACAAGGGCAGGCTACTGGCATCCTTACCATGTCAGTAGCTCATATCTCTTTGTCAGGAGGGCATAAATAAAAAAGTAGGCGCGGTTACCCGCACCTACCTAAATCACTCACATTACCCAAAGCAAAAGTCTTGAATTTACTGTAGCCCGGTATTGACACCAGGTTTGCCAGTTGCCATTTCAACCTTAACAATCTTGCCACCCATTTTCTGGATGCGCTGTTGCTCACGAAACCAGTTATCGTAGGGCACTAGTTTGGTGAAAAAGGTATTTTGTAACTCTCGCTGGGTGCGAATGCGAGTTTGGCTCGGAACGCAGGCCGTAATCTTAAACATTCGCATAGCTAATTGGCTCTCCTAACCTAGATAGATCAACAGCAAAGAATCCGATACTTTTAATAGGCGATCGCGCTTTCACTCAGAAAGCCTACGACAACCAATTAAAACTGACAGTTTCTAAAACATCTCCCGCAGAGGGGCTGTGTCTCAAGCCAATGCTAAGCCAAGAAAATCTAGAACTTAACACTCACCCCAGACAGAGATTCTGCGGGAGCTCATTTTAAAAATGAGAGACGAAGTTACCGAGATCTACACTTAGCTCAAGCCAGAGCAAATATAGTCGAAGTAAACGCCCATTTCCTTACCAGCGTCAGCACCAACCAAGCCAGCAGTCACTTCTTTCATCGCTTGAATGGCGTTTACAGTTGCACCGACAGGTACACCCAGAGAGTTATAAGTCTCTTTCAGGCCGTTTAACACGCGCTCATCCAAGATAGAAGGATCACCCGCCAACATAGCGTAGGTGGAATAACGCAAATAGTAGTCCAAGTCGCGAATGCAAGCAGCATAGCGACGAGTGGTGTACATGTTGCCACCAGGACGAGTGATATCGGAGTAAAGCAGAGACTTAGCAACTGCTTCCTTCACGATTTCAGCGGCATTAGCGCTAATAGCAGTGGCTGCACGAACGCGCAGTTCACCAGTTTGAAAGTAGGCTTTCAGCTTGTCCAAAGAAGAACCATCGAGGTACTTACCTTGCACGTCAGAAGAATTAATGACTGCAGTAATTGCGTCTTGCATGATTTGTTTCCTTAAATGTCCTTACTTACGTTAAAAACGACCATTGAACGCATCAAAATTACTGCATTGCGCCCACAACATAGTCGAAGTAAGCGGAAGCTTCGGCCGCGTCGTCGCTGGACAGCAAACCAGAAGCAACTGCCTTCATGCAGCGAACTGATTCTGCAACTGCGGGAATGTTAGTGCCAAGAGAGTTGTACATTTCTCGTACACCGACCAGACCAATTTCTTCAATAGGAGTGACGTCCCCTGCCACGACACCGTAGGTGATTAGGCGCAGGTAGTAATCCATGTCACGCAGACAAGTTGCAGTCATTTCTTCGCCGTAAGCGTTTCCACCGGGGGAAACAACGTCAGGACGCTTCTGGAAAAGTTGGTCACCAGCTTGTTTGACGATACGCTCGCGCGACTCGGTTAAAACCTGAGCGATGCGGAGACGCTTCTCACCAGAAGTCACAAAGGACTTGATGCGATCTAACTCACCGGGGCTGAGGTAACGAGCCTCTGCATCGGCGTTCACGATGGATTTCGTGACAATGCTCATTGGGTGGATTCCTCCGAAAAATGGAACCAGATACTGAATAAATAGCTGGTATTCACTGAATCTAAACAGCCAGCAACTCCCCTAGGGAAGAGTGAATGGCTCACTCCGACTGGCTCATACTTGTGACCTATGCTGATGAACTCAAGGATGCTGAGCAGGCAGTTCGATGAACAGTGCAGTACAAAGAACTAGCAATAGTCAATTCCACATCCCAAGACCTTTGAGACACAGGCCCTTCCGGAAATATTGTCCGGTATCAGACTCGCCTTCTTGGAAGAGCGAAATATTTTGTAATAATCATCCTCATTTTTTGAAAACCTTGATAGGCGAGGTCTTCCAAGCACCGCAGTGACGAGCATTGTCAAAAGTGTAAGGCGATGCTCGCTACTGGAAAACAACCATTAGAAGACCAGTCATTAGCTGATAAAACCAGTGCTTCCCTACTAATAAGTGGATCTCTGTTCTAGAGCTCTTCAGGTGTCGTCAAGAGGCCTGAAGAGAGTACCCCACTTACACAGGTTCGAAGCTTGGCACAACGAGATCCTTATTTTGCTTGGTGAGCTGGTTGTATAACCGCTCAGTGTTGGGGAAATTAGCCGCAGGTAAGGTCGGAAAACGCCGATACGGTACGGTGTCTTCACCAAAACACTCAGCATATTCAGGACTGCTAAGCATTTCTTGGATAAAGCCCTTGAGCCCCTGAGTCGCCAAAATCTGGTTGTACTTGCGGATCTCTCCCTGATCAACAGGTGCTCTTCCTAAGAAGTGCTTTGTCCCTAACTCAATGACCTTTGTGTTGGGGTAAGGGGCATAAAACTCACGCAGATAAAGCTGTGAACAGCCTAATCCTTCAATAAACTCCTTCAAATTGATCTCACCATTGCCGAGTTTGCTTTCTAGCGAAGTGAATTCATTTTGCACAACATAAGGTGCCACATCTCGCTCGAAGATTTGTCGATAAGCTGCCTGTGTCACTACTTTTAGAGCAGGCTTATCATCTAGGCTTGTGAGCTTGAAGATCTTGGTTTCCTGGCGCTGACGACTCACGCCCTGAGTTACCCGCATCTGAACATCAGGCATGGAGCGATCGCTATTAGACTGTCCTAGTTCTACGAAGCGAGGGGTCGTTTCTGGCATATTTTGCGCCATGCCTCGATCTGCCATCGTAGTGGCCCGCATCATCCGCATAGACAAACCAGCTGGAGTTAAATAGCGCTCGTAAGGAATCGTATCTTCTCCAAAAGCTTCATCGTACTCCTGGCTGTCAATGAGTGCATCGACTAAGGCATAGAAACCTTTTTTAGCACAAATATCAAAGTACTTATTGGTTTCTTTCCGACCATAGGTTGGACGACCCAATAACCGTCGATGAATGTACTCAACCGCTTTCATGACATACAGGGAAGACCAGTACATCTTGCGGAATACTGCTGACTTAGCCAAAGCACGAATAAATTCACGTACGGTGATGTCACCGTTCTCTAATCTGTTCTCAGCTGTTTTGAGTCGCTGACCGTCATATAACTCTCGGCCAAAGACTTGGCGATAGGCGGCATTGATGACCGCCTGTGTAGAACTTTCGGAAAAGCGAACACTGGCTTGAGTGTTGCCGGTGGCCGAGATCTGGTCTAGCTTGAAAACCTTTGGACCCAGAGAGCCAGGGAATTCAGGCCGCGCCGCTGGGTTACTCAGTTGGTTATCGATACCGGCACCCCGACGAATCAGGATGCGTCTCGTATCTTTATTAAAGAAGGCTGGCGTTGCATCGGGATTACGCGTTTCTTTCGGGAAAATTGCGCCGAATTGAATCTCTAGTGGGTCGTTCCCAGAACCATAAACGTGTTGATCTGGTAGGGGCTGTTCATAAGCTGCAAACAGCGTAATGAACTGCGGCACCTTGCGAAAAGGAGCACTGTAATTAAACAGGCCGAACTGGGGGCCCCAATTACGACATTCTTGAGCTTCTTGGCCTAAACCACGTAGGTATGGAACCGTTTCTTCGCCAAAGTAATCAGCGTATTCTTTCGAATCTACTAAGGCGTCTACCAGGGCTGGTAGCCCCCCGTTAGATACGATAGAGAAATACGCTTGAACTTCTTCACGAGAACTTGGCGCTCGACCCAGAATATGGCGAAAAGCTAACTCCAGCGCTCGGCTGTTAATGAAAGGCTCAAAAAAGTTCTTGCGATATAAGGGTGATTTGCAGAGGCGACGGATGAACTCCTTCATGGAGATTTCGCCGTTCTTAACCTTAGACTCTAAATCACTCAGACTTAAGGAGTAAGCGCGAGTGATATCTCTTTCAAAAACCTGCCGGTAAGCCGCCTTGACAACCGACTGCTTCTCTAAAGTCGACAACCCAGGTTTCATGGCAAACTTAGGCCGACGTTCAGCAGCGTTGAAGTAAATTTGCGGCAGTTCTAATCCTTGTTGGTCAGTGGAAGGGCGTTGACGCAGCTTATTAGAAGGAGTAGGTGCCTTGAACTCACTTAAAAGAACGTCAAAGTACTGAGCCACGATTTCAGAAGCTTCTGCATCATTGCGGAAGTATCGTAGAGATGCAAACTGCATCGTTTGAATAGCAACAATAGTTGCTGCAGTCGAACAAGCGTTTTCAATAATCTCTCGCAATCCCCGAACGTTCACCGAGATGATATTGGGATCACCAGCGACGATCGCATAGCTGAGATATCGCAAAAACCAGCTCATGTCACGTAAGGACTTTTGCATGTTGCTGGGGCCGTAGCGAGACACATTGATCGGCCGGAATCCCGGTGGAATCGCACCAGTAGGGGTTGCAACGCTAAAGACTGAGCGTAAGCCCTCAACAATCCCTCCACCGCCGTCTTCAATATAGGTGGCAGTACCAAGCTTGGCGGCGGCTTGAGCATCCATCACCTCGCCCCCCATGGTCATCTGAGGAACCTCTGTTTCAGGCGGACGCTCTAGATAAGACAAGGGTGAGCCGCCGGTGAAAATTCGGTTGGCAGCCTGAGACACGATCAACTCTGAGTATCGAGTTAACGCTTCGGCGATCGCAAGGCGCTTTGCTCCTGAATTAAAGAAGCTGGTAAGTGCCTCAAGTTCTCCCTTACTCATATAGCGGTCTTGCTGTTCCGCTTGGGAGATAGTCGCGACTGGCAGCGTTTGGTATAGCTGAGGGCGCGCCACAACGCTCCCGCCACTAGCTTTTAGAGTCATTCTTTCTCAACGGCTCCCTACTCAACCTTCAAAAATAGCTGGTGTCAGACTGACGAAATCAACGGCAATTACCGTAGCCATGCCAACAGCCCGACAATAAACAATGCAAAATAGATAAACCTTGGATATCAACCAACGAAATGATGAATCCAGATTTCAGATTAAAACGATTTGGGCTAGAAACCAGGCAATGTTAAAAACTGTGTAACATCGGTAGCCTCTATTCCAATGGTCATCCTACAAGGCATGGCTCGAAAAAATTAGAAAACTGTAAAGCTCTGTAACGTTTCCGGGCGTTGATTTTTAGTAATGGGCCTTTCAGATCTTTTGAGAAGGTCGGTCTCTGTTCATGGCTCAGCGATGAGTGCAAAGTCTTGGCCATGCTGTAGAAGGCTCAATGTCTGCCAAAGGTAGGTTATTTAGTTTTTGGCTTGACTGACCTGAGCGATGGCCATGCGTTAGGCAATTTATAGCCTGGGTAGAGCGGCGACAAACTTTGTCGGAACTATCCGTTTCTACTCTGAACGTTTGCCACAGGAGCTGATCCTGGCCATAACTCTTATTGACGTGAGTGTAGGGCTCGACTCTATCGCACCAAAAACCCAAAAGCAGCCCTCTCAGGCAGCCTGAGAATCCAATACTCAGTTACTTCAAAGCGCCTGATCTTGAGATTGTGAATGTTTTGATAGGGTCGATACTGACCTGATGGGTTGGGCTAAGGTAGCGATGCCCAGAGGCTATCAATACTACGCCTAAACAATAGCTCTGACGGCAAATCCGTTCTCATGTTTGACTGTTAATTTAAGGTTGGCACTCC
>CAZLYS010000169.1:0-8130 GCA_964563415.1 uncultured Halomicronema sp. | reverse complement strand
GGACAACCCGGTTATGCGAGCCAAGCGTCGTTAACCACTCAAGGTCAACTTGACGAGTCAGCCCCCCAACAAGCGGCGGCTGAAGATCTGAGCTTGCCAGAATCGGAAGATTCTGTAGACAGCGAATCGACAGAATCAGACACGCTGAACTTGCCTGACTTTGAACCGCAGTTGCCCGGAGAGAGTTTACCGGAAACGGTTCCAGCGGAAGCCGATGAAGACTGGAATGATGTTGACATCGAATCGACCGGCACGGAAACTTCACCGCCGAAAATTACCAAGCAACAGCAGATTTTGATGACGGCGGACGAGCATTATTTGGCCGGCGATCGCGAGACGGCTGAAGTGCTGTATCGCCAGGTTAAAGATGCGGTTTGGCGAATTGATCCAGCCTCACTGCGCCCACTCCCCATCACTGATCCGGCGGATCTATCACCTGCGGGTGCCGTGTATTGGCGTGAAGCCCAGGCTGGTTACGAACTGGGGCTCGTTCACCGGACACTAGTACCGCTCGAATTGCTGGTTGAGGAACATCCTGAATTCATTCCTGCCCAAGTTTTTTACTCGCAATATCTGATCGAAAATGAGCGCGCCGAGGAAGCCGACGCCATCTTAGATCGAGCGCTCATGATCTATCCCAGTCAGCCTGCGCTATTGCAGGCCCGAACTCGCGCTCAGATGGCAATGGAACAGTGGATCGAAGCAGCCATCACCGCCAAACAGTTTGCCTTGCTCAATCCCGACCATCCAGACTATGCCGAAATGGAGGCTCTGAGTGAGCAAAATCTAGATCGATTTCGGGCTGAGATGAACGAAGAATTAACCGGTAACTTGATCGGCAACATCATTACAGGAGCAGCCGGTCTGTTGCTGACGGGCGGCCTCATTGGCCCTTACACCGCGCTGAACTCAGCGCTGATTTTGCTACAAGGGGAGTCTGCTGTGGGGGCTAGCGTGGCTGAACAAGCCAAAGCTCAGTTACCAATGATGAGCGATCGCCAGGTGGATGAATACTTGAATAGGATTGGTCAACAGCTAGCAAGTTTAGCCGGTCGCGACGAATTTAACTATGAGTTTTATGTGATTGATGATCCAGACCTGAATGCCTTTGCCCTGCCTGGCGGCAAGATTTTCATCAATTCTGGAGCCATTCTAAAAACTCAGTCAGAGGCAGAGCTGGCAGGGCTGGTCGCCCACGAACTGGCCCATGCGGTACTCTCTCACGGCTTTCAGATGGCAACTAATAGCAATTTGATCGGCAGTCTCGCGAGCGTCATCCCTGTGCCCGAAGTTGGTGGCCTCGCGGCCAATTTAGCGTTCAGCAGTTACTCACGGCAGATGGAACGTCAGGCCGATATCTTGGGAACCCAATTACTCTCCGCTGCTGGGTATGCCGCTGATGGTCTACACAGCTTGATGATCACGCTGCAGGAAGAAGCCGGCGATCGCGGCGGAATTCAATGGTTTGCCTCGCATCCGGCACCGGCAGAACGGGTTGATTATCTCAAGCAAATTGTAGAAGTGGGCGGCTTTAATCGCTATGCCTACGAAGGGGTTGCCCCGCATTTGGATATTCAGCAAAGGGTCGCTCGGCTGTCCACCAACGACGAGGAGATCGAAGCGACTGAAGACGATGGCGAGACCGAAGCGAGTGAGGAAACTGAAGCGCCCAACGAGAGTGAAGCGCCCGAAGAAATCACCAATGAGGACGACTAAGCTTTGCATCAGCGAGTAACCACGTAGAGTTAGGCCAAGTCTGATGCCTGCCTCGAATCTTGAACTTCTGAATTAGGATAACGATAAGTGCTGAGGAGTTCTTGATGACTGAGGATGGACAAACGCCAATACGGCAAAGTCAACTGCAGCAGCAACTTGTGCTCGATTTGGTAACGACCGAGGAATTAGGCCGACTGTCGCATTTTTTAGTGGATGTCAAGCAACATCAGGTTGAAGGGTTTGTTTGTAAAAAAGGACTGCTCAGCTTCGAGACGATTCCTGTGATGTGGGTGCAAGTCGAATCGGTTGGGCAAGACAGCATCCTCGTTCGTTATGCTGACAGCGCCATTTCTCAACGCCTTGATGCCGCGATCGCTCTAGAGCAGCAAACCATCTGGTCAGACACCGGTAATGAAGTGGGAAAACTGGTTGATTACTGCATTGATCTTTCGACCGGTGCGATCACTCAATACCTCTTCACGGCTCCGGGATGGCAGGGGTTTACCGATGGCCTCTACACCTTTGCGCCCACAGCGGTAGTCAGCGCGGGCAAAAAGCGAATTATGGTACGCCAAGCCGCTCTGGCCCAGGCCAAGCAGTTTATCCCAGGTGTGCAAGAGCGTGTGCAGCAAGCCTGGCAGCAAGACGTCGCCCGCACTCGTCAAGATGTGCAAGGGGCAATCGATAGCACCCGAGAAGTCGCCGAGCAGGTGCAAAATCAAGCGCAAAAGCTAACCGAGCAGGCTCGCAGTCAATTTGGCCAGGTATTTGGGCAGGTCAAAAAGCGCAGTAAAAATTTGCGATCGCAGGTCAACGATCGCTTTGCCGATGCAGCCTCTGGTTTTGATCAAGTCCGGCGTCCCAACAGTAAGCAAGTCCCCGGTAACACCATTGACGTTGATTCAGAAGAGGTCTGGCCTGATGAAGACGATACTCCTTAGCCGCTGCTAGCATCTGAGATATCGCCCGCCACAGCTAATTCAAGAATTTGGAATCATCCCTCATCCGATGGCGCTGGTGGAGCCGGGGCGGGAGCCGGTTCTGGGGCCGGGGCCGGAGCTGGAGCCGGAGCCGGAGCCGGTTCTGGGGCCGGAGCGGGTTCTGGAATCGGAGCAGGATCTTCTGCTGCCGGAGCCGGAGCGGGAGCCGGTTCTGGGATCGGTTCTGGGACTGGAGCCGGAGCAGGCTCTGGTACCGGAGCTGGAGCGGGATCAGGTGACGAACCAGGAGATTCGCCAGTCGGTTCATCCACAACCGGAGCAGATCCAGAAGAGCCCTCGGATGAAGTCGCAGGCGAATCAGATGCCGCCGTATCGGTAGCGGGGCTTTCCGTAGCGGGCTCATCATCATCGTCGTCATTATCAGACGCATTCGCGGCCCTCACACGGCCAGGCTTAACCGGCTCTGCCTCAATACTGCCCTTGCGGCCAGCCAGTTGTGGCAAGGGAGGGAAATCTTCTTCCGGGATATCATCCAGCAGTTTAGAGACAAAATCCCCCCAAGTGGCCGCTGCCGAACTGCTGACTCCCCAGGTGCGGCTATTGTCATCGTTGCCTAGCCAAACGCCCACCGCCAATTGAGGGATGTAGCCCACAAACCAGAGATCGCGATCGTTTTCCGAAGTGCCAGTTTTACCCGCCACCGGCCGGCCAATCGACGCCCGACCACCGGTACCACCTTCTACGACCCCGCGCAGCATCCAGGTGACAATCGCGGCTGTCGTTTCATCCACCGCTTGGGTTGGGGTATTGTCAATTTCATAAATGACTTTGCCCGCACTATCCCGCACCCGCCGAATGCCATGGACCGGATGGTGTTTACCCTGACGCGCCAAGGTGCCGTAGGCACTGGTCAGTTCTAACAGCGTGACTTCAGAGGCCCCGAGAGCCAGGGAGTAAGTGGGCAGTAGTTCTGATTCAATCCCCATACGCTGGGCCATATTGATAACTGGCTCAAATCCCACGTCGATCAGCACCTTGACTGCCACAATGTTGACCGAAGAGGTCAACGCCTTGCGCATTGAAACCGTGCCGCTGTACTTGCCGCTGTAGTTTTTGGGTTCATAGCCATCCACAACAAACTTGGCATCGGCATAGGTTTTATAAGGAGACATGCCAGCCGCGATCGCAGTCGTATACACAAACGTCTTGAACGTTGAACCCGGCTGCCTCAGGGCTTGCGTTGCCCGGTTAAACTGACTGTCATTAAAGTCTGTGCCGCCAACGATCGCCTTGATTTCCCCATTCCGCGGATCAACGGCGACCAAGGAAGCCTGACTAAACCGCTGTCGACTGCCCACTGTCGCCACCGTTTCATTGATGGTTTCTTGGGCTTTCTTTTGCCAATCAGTATTGAGGGTGGTTTCGACCGTTAATCCCCCAGATTCAATAACTTCGGGGGGTAAAATTTCACTCAGCTGCTTCTGAATGAAAATCGTGAAATACGGAAACTCACTGTAGAGAAACTTCGGCTCTCTGGGTGTTGTCGCCACGTCTTCTGCTAATGCGGCACTGGCCTCAGCCTGGGTGATTTTCTCATTTTCCAGCATGCGGCGAATGACAATGTTGCGCTGCGTTTCCGCCGCTTGAGGATTCACCAGGGGAGAATACGCGCTAGGTGCCGGAGCCATCCCCGCAATGAGAGCGGCTTCTGACAGCGTGAGGTCATCTACCGTCTTACCGAAGTAAATCCAAGCGGCATCGGCTACCCCATAGGCACCCGCCCCGAGATACACCAAGTTGAGGTAGCGCTCAATAATGTCAGCCTTGGTAAATTCCTCTTCAATTTTGAGGGCCAGTAGCGCTTCGCGGGCTTTCCGTTGCAAACTGCGCTCTTGATCGAGAAAAGAAATGCGGGCGAGCTGTTGGGTAATGGTGCTGGCCCCTTCCACCACATCCCGCTGACGAATGTTGGCCAGTGTGGCGCGAGCAATCCCTTGATAGTCAATGCCGTTGTGGTCGTAAAAGCGGCGGTCTTCGGAGGCGATGAAGGCCGCAATCAAAGTATCGGGAATCTCTTCATAGGCCAGCTTTTGGCGGGTGGCTGGCCCAATTTTTTGCAGAATGACGCCATCGGCTGACGTAATGGTGATGGTGCCCTGGCGTTCAAAGGTCTCTAGCTCAGTCACCGTTGGTAAATCTGCTTCCGTCGCCTGCCAAATGCGATAAGACCGGGTTATACCCGTAGCACTCACAGCACCTAAAGCCAGCACCCCCCAAAACAGAGGGCGATAATAGAGCGGACGACGATACGGAGGGCGCTTGTCTGACGCAGTCTCTGGTTCCGAAGTTGGAGCGACGGGTGGGTAGACTTGACGCGATTGCGGCGCAGAAGATGAACTCGCCATCGCATTGGTTTGACCTAACAAAGCACGGTCAGCAGATGCGGAACTCGTGAACAATCGTCGGAATCGTTGAACGAAAGTATTAGTCACAGCCCAACCTATCCTCTCACCGGCGTACATCTAAACATTATGGCGATCGCCTCAGCACACTCTATACCAGAGATGCTCCCTCAGAAACCGTGGCCAGTCATCCAATTTCGCAACTGGCACTCATCTAGCTGGCCAAACCACCCTCACACTAAGGAAGAATGCCCCAAAGCGAGAGCGGTTACCAGCATGCCAAACACCAAAAAGGGCTGAGCACTGGCTTGATACTTCACATCATATTTGAGGGGATCGCGCAAGAAATACATATCTTGAAAGGTGATCTGGGGAATGATGAGCAACACCAACAGCACCGCGTACAAATTTTGGTGGATCGTCATCAAGTAAGCCGCCACCCCACACTGAAAGATGTCAATCATCAAGACACAAATCCAGGCGGCGGTGCCCACGCCAAACATCACCGGCAAGGATTTTAGGCCCAATTGGCGATCGCCTTCCACACTTTTGAAATCATTCACGATGGC
This sequence comes from uncultured Halomicronema sp., assembly GCA_964563415.1. GTDB lineage: Bacteria > Cyanobacteriota > Cyanobacteriia > Phormidesmidales > Phormidesmidaceae > Halomicronema. Next base: position 2,502 of record CAZLYS010000169.1, on the reverse strand, counting down.
GATACCGAGTCCTGACAAACTGTAAAAGAGCGTCAGCAAGACAATCGTCAGATTCAGCTCGCCAAACAGGGCATGTCCGGCCCACCAAGGCAGGGCAATGTAACTGGCCCCCAAGGCATAATTACCCAACCAGCCGTTTTGCTTGAGCTTCAGTGGCGGCGCTGAATAAATGTAGGAGAGAAATGACCCGCCAATCGCCAGCACCGTAATGGTGGGAAAGTCATGTCCGGCCCATTGATCCAAGACATAAGCGACCCCAATGCCCCCTGCCAATAGCACCAAAATTTGGGTCACCACTTGGGGGATCGAGATCGCCCCTGAGGGAATCGGACGGTAGGGCTCGTTGATGGCATCGATGTCGCGATCGTAAAAGTCGTTGATGGTCTGGGTATACCCCGTCAACAACGGCCCTGACATCAGCATGCAGGCCGCCGATAGCAACACATATTCCAGACTCCAAACATATTGCCCCGACGAGGCTGCTCCACATAAAACACCCCAGATCAGCGGAATCCAGGTGATCGGCTTCATCAGTTGGAGGCGGATTTTCCAGATGGAGGTTTCACCAGCCTCCGCCCCTTTCATTCCCAACAACTGTCGGGTTTTGCTGCCTTTGGCCGCTTCCGGGGTGGGTTGGGGTACTTCGGATACTGGGTCGGCCATAACATCTCCAATGAGTATCTGCGTCTATCGTTAATGGTTAATCAAATCACGAACAGAGCCAGTGTCAGGGCGATGGTCAGTCCACACGATCCCTACAAAGTAAGTAAGGTAACCCAAAATCCAATCACTTGTGGTGACAGAGGGGGCTCGATGCGATCTCATGCTGACAAGCAGAGCGATTAATCAGATCACTTTAGTTAACTAGCCACAAGGAGGTATCGACTCGGCAAGGCACACGAAACTCGATTAGAAGGACAGGATGAGATAGTCTTCTTGAAATTTCGCGCCCTGGACGGAGCGATTTTTGAGGCTACCGGGTAGGAATAAATTACGGCGTTGGTCGCCAGCCGTGATGGTGACTTCGGGGCCATATTGTGTCAAATCAATATCGGTTTTAGTAAAGCCTGGCAAAAAGAGCTTGACCTGTTTTTCAGTCTCGTTCACGACCACCGGAGCTGGGGCATTTTGCACTGCCGCATCCAGACTAGGCACCGCCGCCATCAATGGTTGCCAATTGCCGTCACTCAGCGTTGGTAACGCATGAACCGGCAAGGGCGCAAAGGATTGAGAATCTGGCTGGCTACTGTAGGCGATCGCCCCACCAACGGTCATGCCAATTTGCTGGGAACTCCCCCATAGGTAGCGCGCCATTTCGACATCGACTGGCTCCGCCGTTGTCACCAAAAAGCTCAACAGCCCTTGCCCTGACTGCACCACCGTTCGCCCCGCTTCAAGAAAATTACGGGCTTGCTGCACTGGCTGATTAATTGATTCCTGGCTGCCGCTAATATTCAGGACGGCTCCCGCAATGGGCTGTACAAAGGGCGATAAAGCCTGAGCTAGTTCTGACTCGGCCAGCACTTTTTGAAAGCGGCGGATGTACCAATCCATTTGCTCAGGTAAGCTCCACATGCGCAGCGAAGCTTTGCTAGAGACCCCGTCAAAAATCAGATAATCGTAGGTCTGACTGTCGTACAGCACACGAATGGCATCTAACGTTAAGGCCTCCTCCATGCCGGGCAGGAGCCCGAGTTCTTGCCCAAAAACCTGCTTGAGCAGAGGATTACGGAGATACTGCGCTTCAATGCCTTTGACCACGTCCCAACTCTTTTCCAAAAGCTGGGCCGATTGGAACTGCATTGTCCACAAACTATTGCCTATTGCTTGGGCCTCAGGCGATAGTGACTGCCCCCAGAGGACGGCTGGCAGCGGACCGCTATCTTGAGTTATCCAGAGGACACGTGCTCCCTGTTGAGCCAACTGTCGTGCAAAAGCCACTGAAGCAATCGCGCAGCCGCTCCGCGATTGCCCAAGAAAAGTCAAAATCTGAGGCACCAGTCTTCTCTATATTCAATAACGTCAAGTGGCCGCAGCTTAATCTACTGCACAAGAGACAATTCGTCTTCAAAAAACCAGGTGGAATAGTTGTCGTCAAACTCAACGACAACCCCCACACCACTGCCGTCAACCATCTTAAATTGACGAACGACACCGGCTTTACCGAGTCGACTGACGACATCTTGAGAAACGCGATCGCGCAACCGCAGAACTTTCACCTGTTGTCCAATTTCTAAGGCCATGCCTAACCTAACTACCTGAAGATTTGAAAGAGTTGTCATCGGCTCTAATGCCGACCAATCCACAGTTTATCAGCGTCTTGCGCCATCCTGGTCTAAGGTAGGATAGCGAAAATCAATTTCCATCCAAAAGCGATGGTTAGGGTGAGCAATTATGCTGGCGAAGCGGATTATTCCCTGTTTGGATGTGAACGCCGGACGAGTGGTCAAAGGCGTCAATTTCGTGGATTTACGAGATGCCGGCGACCCTGTAGAACTGGCC
>CAZLYS010000168.1:0-8138 GCA_964563415.1 uncultured Halomicronema sp. | reverse complement strand
ATAATTTGTTAAATTATGTAAATAACGTCTCAGCTTAGACTCTAGTCAGAGAGTATTTGCAGAAGTTTTATTTTGCAAATTTCTCTTTAGCCTGACTGGTTTTGAGCGACTACATGAGTCTTATTCGGCTCTCCCTACTGCCGTTTAGTAAAGTTTCTTTGTACAGTTTCTTTACAGAGGTCAAGCAGTCTCCATCGACCGCAGCTACCTCACGGTCAGAGCAGTCCACAGGGGAAGCCTGCTTCCTTGCACACCAGTATCCATACGGGGCTATGTTTGAGCACTTCACCAACACCGCAATCGCCGTCATTATGAAGGCCCAAGAAGAGGCTCGTCGACTGCAGCATAATTTTGTCGGCACCGAGCAGTTACTTTTGGGTTTGCTGAGAGAAAACTCCAGCCTGGCAGCAGCGGTTTTAACTGAATTTGGGATTAATCTGGCAGACGCTCGTAGCGAAGTCGAAGCCATTATTGGGCGCGGCAGCGGCAATCCCCCCTCAGAGGTCCCTTTTACCCCTAAGGTTAAGCAAGTTTTCGAGAGTGCTTTCCAAGAAGCTCGTAAGCTAGATGCTTCTTATATTGAACCAGAACACTTGCTATTAAGCCTGACCCAGAGTCGCGAAAGCGTTGCCTACAGAGTCTTGGAAAATTTGGGCGTTTCGCCCAGCAAGGTACGGACTCGCTTGATTAAAGAGCTTGGCGAAGCGGCGGCGATTCCAGCTGGGGGGCGGCAAAATCGCCGTAGCAGCGATCGCCGCAGCAAGAGCAGCGTGTTAGAGGAATTCAGCACTGACTTGACTCGCAAGGCCGCTGAAGGATTACTCGATCCGGTTATCGGCCGTGCGAAAGAGATTGAACGGGTCGTGCAGATCTTAGGTCGCCGCACCAAAAATAATCCTGTCCTCGTGGGTGAGCCTGGTGTGGGCAAAACCGCGATCGCTGAAGGATTGGCCCAGCGCATTGTCAATCAAGATGTCCCAACAGCACTGATGGGCAAGAAGGTCCATGCCATCGACATGGGGATGCTGGTATCGGGCACTCGCTTTCGAGGTGATTTTGAGGAACGATTAACCAAGCTTCTGGAAGAAGTGCGCAACGATGATGAGGTTATTCTCGTCATCGATGAAATCCACACTTTAGTAGGTGCCGGGTCTCTAGAAGGCGGGATGGATGCGGCCAATATGTTGAAACCCGCTCTCGCCAGGGGTGAGATGCAGTGCATCGGGGCCACCACTCTAGACGAGTATCGGAAGCACATTGAAAAAGATGCGGCATTAGAGCGACGCTTTCAACCTGTCACCATTGAGCCGCCCTCCGTACAAGACACCATCGAGATTTTGCAGGGCATCCGCAGTCGCTACGAACAGTTCCATAACGTGCTGCTCTCTGATGAGTCTCTCAAAGCCGCTGCAGAGCTATCGGATCGGTATATTAGCGATCGTCACCTACCGGATAAAGCGATCGACTTGATTGATGAGGCCGGCTCACGCATCAAGCTGCGTTACCAGATCAACTATCCCTCCTTAGAAATTAAGCAGGAACTACGCCAAGTTAACCGCGACTTGGAAGCCGCCATTCGCTCTCAAGAATTTACCCAAGCTCAAGAGCTCCGTAGCCGTCAGCAAGCGCTTCTGGCTGAGATTCAGGGTCCTCAACCCGAAGCAGCGGAAGCCCCTCCCATGACACAACCGGTCGTGAGCGAGGATGACATCGCCGAGATCGTTGCCTCTTGGACTGGGGTACCTGTCACTCGCATGACCGAGTCTGAAGCCATCCAATTGATGCACTTAGAAGATACGCTGCATGAACGCGTCATCGGCCAACATGAAGCCGTTGAGGCAGCCGCCCGAGCCATCCGCCGCTCGCGGGTAAAACTGGCTAGCCCAAATCGTCCAATTGCGAGCCTGGTCTTTTCTGGACCTACCGGAGTGGGCAAGACAGAATTGACAAAAGCGATCGCAGCAGCATTGTTTGGCTCAGAAGAAGCCATGATCCGGCTGGATATGTCGGAGTTTATGGAAAGCTATACAGTTTCTAAACTGGTCGGCTCGCCTCCCGGATTCGTGGGTTATGACGAAGGCGGTCAGTTGACAGAGGCCGTGCGGCGCAAACCTTACTCAGTCATCCTGTTGGACGAAATTGAGAAGGCTCATCCAGACGTTTTCAACATTCTGCTGCAGATTTTGGATGATGGTCGTCTTACCGACTCTAAAGGTCGTTCTGTGAGCTTCAAGAATACGCTGATCATCATGACGTCGAATATCGGCTCACAAGTGATTGAAAAAGGTGGTAGCGGGATGGGCTTTGATACCGCCGCCGCCGATGATGAAGCAACGACTCGGTACAACAACATTCGTAGCCTCGTCCAGGAAGAAATGAAGCAATACTTCCGCCCTGAGTTGCTGAATCGCTTAGATGAAATCATTGTCTTCCGTCAACTCACTAAGCCAGAAATCAAGGAAATCGCTGATCTGATGCTGGCTGGGGTGAATAAGCGACTGGCTGATCGCGAGATCACCGTCGCCCTCACAACAGCCTTTGAAGATCAGCTAGTTATTTCGGGCTACGACCAGCGATATGGAGCACGACCCATGCGTCGGGCGATCGCTCGCATGGTTGAAGATGCTTTGGCTGAAGCACTTTTGGCGGGCACCCTGCAGGATGGGGACGCCGTCCTGCTAACTGTTGATGACGCTGGTACTGTACAGGTCCAAAAGCAGCAGCAACCAGCCCTAGCTGGTATGAACCGTTAGAAAAATGGCATTGCTGAATCGAAGTATGAATCCGGCATTTGAGGCCGCGGGCAAGATGCCCGCTCTCCTCTCTCGACGGGGAGTCAGCCCATATTATTCTTCTAGCCAGTGATTCAATTCATACCCAAAATCAGCAACGCCAGAAAAATCAGCCTTGGCCCAGTTCTGAATGTGCCAAGGTGATCGCAATATCTGACAGGTATTCCTAATATTTCCAAGCCCTTCTGGAAGCATTCCCAGAAGGGCTTTTTGGTGGCTGGGAAAAAGGAATAAACCACAGATCAGCAAGCACAGTCAAATCGCTATAGCGGCATGCAGTCGAGTCAAGCACACACTGTTCCCTACTCCCTATTCCCTGTTCCCTTCAAGCAAACGAACTGTACTTGACCAAACTGCACAGGGCTATAAGATTCTAGCTTGCAAAGCCTTAACTTCTAAGCGGTACTCTATATCCTGGTTGCTGAATCTGGCGATATCTAATGCAAAGCCCGAATAGTGAAAACCTGAGGGCAGTGAAAACCTAGGGATGCTACCCATCGAGTAACATACTAGGCTAAACACTGAACTCCCTCAGGTTTTAAAGACACACTGATGGCAGGGATAATCACTGATGTCAGTGACTGTTATGTAGCTAACCTAGCTTGATTAGGAAAGACACCGGAAGAGGGTTCAGCCCCCTCACTTAAGGTATTTTTTTGACATTAACGGTTTAGAATTTGCTTTTTGTGTTACACCATAGGAATTAACTGGGTCATTACGCTAAATATGCTGCTGATTCCTGCCGAATAACTATTGAAACTCTCCGAAAGTCATGAGCGAAGGAAACGTGCCGTCCCGTTCTCACGATGCCGAGTTGTTGGCTGCTGCCCAAGGTCAGTTGCCCCTCCAGCCGGATTTTCCGCCTGCTAAGGATGATTGGGAAACGGTTCCCTTCCCGGGCATGCCGCCGTTAAGTTCCTCTGCTCCCGCCGAACAGTCGCAAACCCCAGTTGTCAGCAACTCAGCTACTGTTAAAGAAGCGGAATTGCAATCCCGCGTTACGGACTTAAACCAGTGCAATGAAGTCCTTTTATCGCGAGTGAACCAGCTAGAAGAAGCTTTAGAACGATCGCAACAAGCGTTACAACAAGAAGTTGAGCGATCGCAGCGACTAACGGAGGATGAGAAAGTCACCGCTGCCCAAACTCGTTCAGTGGCTCAGCTATTGAGTGAGCTTGACGCCGCGAATGCCCACCTTAAGCGACAGACTCTTCTAGCTGAGACTCTCACCGCTCAGTTGAAGACCGCTGAGGAACGCGTTCAGCGGCTAGAACAGGAATGCACTATCTTACGTAAGCGGAAGTCAGAGCGAGCAAAAGAGCTACAGGTGGCAGAAGACACCTGTGCCGATTTGCGATCGCGCCTGCAACGGCAGCAGCAGTATACTCTGCAGTTCAAATCAGCGCTTGAAAAGTGCCTTGACACCAAAGCGTTTCAACATGCCTCCCACAGCATTGAAAATGATGAGTTGGCTCAGAGTGTGGTGCTGCCTTCAGAGCCAACCATAGCGACCACTCAGGCTATTGGCATGCCTCGCGCTGAGAGCATCCGACCGTGGTCAGCCAACCCAGCGCAGGTGACCACTGATCCACAACTGCAATCACTCATGAGGCAACCTCCTGAAACTGAGCCTCTGAACAGCTCAACACAAGCGATACAACCCCCATTACCGACTTCCAGCACCTCGTCTGACATTCCCGAGGCAGATAGCTCAGCACCTGATACCATTGCCGACAACACTCCTCCCGTAGTAAATCGTGAAGCGGAACAGCAGCTCTGGCAAGACGTCGAACGTGTCATCGAAAACACCATCACAGGCACAGCCTCAGCACCAAGCACTCTGGAAACTGATACAGCTTCTACAGAAACCGCTGTCTCTACGGAAACCGACGTTACTGTTGCAGCAGCTAGTCCCCCTGAGCCCAGTACGCCTACGACTGAATTCACCGAACCCATCCCTTGGGGAGCGCCAGTGAATACCACACCTCGCGAAACGTCTTCCTCAGATAAAGAGTTCTCTGAGTCTTCCTCGATGCGTGATATCCCTCAAACACCGATGCCAGAGCCCATTAATGAAGCCTCTCAAGAAAAGTTCGTGGTGACTCCAACGGCGGCCAACACGATTCCGGCCCTGGATGCCATGCAGACGCAGCAACAGTCCCCCTCGCCGCTTGTCCATCCACTACGTCCGCCTCAGCGTAAACGTAAATCTTTATCTGCTGTCGAGTTGCCAAGCTTTCCACCATTGCCCAAAGTACCCACCGAGTAATTTGAGCATTATTTCATGGCAGCGAGAACGCACTGAGCATCTAGCACCCGATAGTTATCTTGGTTAAAGAGAGTACAGCGATCACCTAAAGTTGTGAGTGCTGGAGTTTTTCCGTTGCGCAACGCTAGCACTGCGTGGTCAGCTTCTGGCTGATACTGTTGTATCCAACCATTTGCAGCCAAAAAGTCTGGATTGTAGGCAAATGGGTCCAAGAGCCAGTGGGTCACGCCATACTGCTGGATAAAGTTTCGTAGAACTGTAGGATCAGTTGTAAATTGAGCCTTAATCAGATCGCGTGTGCGCTGATCGAGTTCAGCATAGTAGCCCTGGTGATAGGGAATCGCCACTTCAGAACTCACTAGCACTGATCGCCCCGTAAAACTCGGAATGCTACCCGCTTCACTCGACAAACTCGCTAGCAGTAGAGTTTTCGGCTGGCTGATGAAAAATTCGTACAGTTCATACACCTGTCCTCGGGCCAGAGACGTCGTGGGATACCCCGGATAGGTGAGGGGATACAGCAGCAAAATTACCCCAAGCCCTAGCGCTAGACTACTGGTTCCGATCGCGATCCCCTTTGTTTTCCGAGATTTTTGTGGAAACGGCGAGACCTGTAACATTTGCCAGCTTAATTGCAGCAACCCATCGATGAGGATGACCAGCGATAGAGCCGCTAACACCACAATGACTAGGATGAAATAACGTCCGACATAGCGGTTAGGCAGATGCAGAGTAAACAAGATGCGATGGGCAACGATAAACCAAAAGAGTGACGTGACCAATACTCGCCAAAGCAGTCCGCTCAACGGACGCACGGATTTAGCCAAAGGGAAACGCTGCGGAAAACAGAGCAAAATCGGGAAGCTGAGGGCCAATAGGTTGGTGAGTGGCGTAAACGCACTTTGTAATTGCAAACCGCTACGCCCATATAGCAGGTAATCCATAATGTCAGCGCGAAAAAAAGCAGCCCGCCCTCCGGCGTAAAATTCCCGCATGTCAAAGGCTTCAGCCAAGGTTACCGTTGGACCAAACTGACTGGATGACAAACCATACTGCAACACGATCGCAGCAGCAATCGCCAACCCTCCCCCGGTGAGTTGCCAAAGTTGGCGATCGCGGCGGATACGCCACCGTCCACTCGATTGACGTTCGACCAAACCTAACACCAAGACACCGGCTGAGATTAACACCGTGGGTGGATAAAACAGACCTTGCAAAACCACTGATAGCCAAGTCAGCCACTGCGATCGCCGCAACCAGCCATACCAAAACAGCACCGTTAGTAGAAAGACAAATGACTTGGGCGTGCCCGAGGCGACACTGGCGGTATACTCAATGACTTGCGACAGCAGCACTGTAGCGGCAAAGCCGACAGCGGGCAGGGCGCAGAGTTCTAAACAGGTCAGAAAGAGGGCGATCGCAGTCAAGATCACCAATATCGACGGCAAGATCGTATTAAAGGTGAGCGGCTCTACCCCCAGCCACCAGACCCCTCGATACAATGCCACGAAGCCGACTGGCGCGACTGACTCAAAATAATCCGCAATCCAATCCTGAGCGAATAGGGCCGGGTCAGCAAACCGCTGCATCCAAAATACATGCTGACGTGCATCGTCGGGGATGTGATACGGTCCCTCGGTAATCGTCGCCCACATTAATACTGCTACTAACGTCGCATGGGCCAGCGTTAAACAAAACCAAAACCACACCCGGCGATGACGTAGGGCAACGGGTGTAGGAGCCAGCAGGTCGCGAGCCCACCGCAACAGCCTGCCAAAAGTATGAGATGTCAGAGCTACCTGGTTAGTGTGAGTCATGAAGTTGTGGGCAAATCGCTGACGCAGCGAAGCAAGCACCTCCTGAAAACAGCATTTTAGTGGACAGACGTCTCTGAAAGGTCACGCTGTATTCCTCCCTAGGGAATGCTGTCTTCACTTGAAGGAGGTGTGGGCAAAAATTCAGCCTTTGGCGGTTGAGACGATGCATTCAGCATCCAATAGCCAATGTTGAGGATCTTCAAACACGACGCAGCGATCGCTCAACGACTGCAAAAAAGGGACTTGTCCACTGGCTAAAACGACCGTAGCATCGCCTGCTTCCGGCTGATATTGCTGAATCCAGCGATCGCGACTAAGCTGAGAACGATCAAAAGTGGTCTTTTCTAACAGCCAGTGGGTAACACCATATTGCTGGATGAACGTTTTCACCGCCGCAGGGTTGGGACTGTACTGAGCGGCAATCAACCCTTTAGCCCGTTGGCGAATTTCTTGGTAATAGCCAGTGTGATAAGGAATCGCGGCTTCTCGGCTGACTAATACCGAGCGCTGGCTAAAAGTAGGAATGTTATTGGCTTCGATAGATAAGCCAGCCACCATAGTCGTTTTGGGCTGGTTTGCCAAAAAGGTGTATAGCTCAGGGCTGTTGCCTTGCACGACTGATGTATAAGGATAGCCCGGCATGGTCAGTGGATACAGGATCACCACCAGGCTCAAAGCACCGGCCAAACTGACGGAAAGTACCGTCGAGAGGTAGACCTGAGCAGTCCCCGTCTGAGAGGCTAGCCGATTATTTGTCCAACGCAGCAGGGCATCGATTAAGAGGACGATCGCGATCGCCGCAGCCAATACTGCCGCCATGAAGAAAAATCTTCCGGTGTAGCGGCTAGGCAAATGCAGCCTGAACAGTAACAGATGCGCTACCACAAACCAAAAACAAGCCACTGCTACCAGCTTGAGCAAAATATCGACATTGCGGCTCACGGTCTTAGCCAGGGGAAATCGCTGCGGCATGCTTAGCATCAGCGGCAACCCTAACGCCAAAAAGTTGGTTACCGGTGTCAGGGCGGCATCTAACCGCAGCCCACCGCGCCCATTGAGCAAAGCATCTAGCCAAGAGGGGTGAAAATAGTGAGCGCGTCCACCGCGAAAAAACTCTGGCATGGTCAAAGCCTGCTCTAAAGTGACGGTGGGACCAAACTGACTGCTGGCCCCAGCGTAATAAAGAACCACCGCTGCGGCAATGAGCAATCCGCCGATGGTGAGTAGCCACAGTGCTCGATCGCGCCGCCAGTACCAGCG
>CAZLYS010000167.1:0-8152 GCA_964563415.1 uncultured Halomicronema sp. | reverse complement strand
TACATGTAGCGGGTAATCTCAGCCGTGAATTCTGCGAAGATGTCTGCCGCATCGCCTTCCTGCACAGAGCGCAGCACCACGCGATCTCCCTCAATCCGCAGTGACGTGAGATCAGGTGCGGGGCTGACGCTAAAAATAAAAGGTGAGACCTCGGGCGACATAGCTGAATCCCTGACAACAGATAATGCCTATCAGGTGAACTACCCGTTTTGAGAAGCTGTTTCCACACGAACAGCCAGATATTGCACCTAAAGGTTGGTTTAGAACAAACCTCATAGGAGCGGAGTGCTCCCCTGCCCCTCATCTCCCCTGCCCCTCATCTCCCCTGCTCTCCAACGATGACACAGTCCTAACTGCGCCCGCTGCTGCAATACCGGCCACCCCACATTGCCCTCTTGAAAACGCCAAAATCTTGTCCTCCCGGCGATCGCACATTTAGACAGAAGAACTTCACTGAAACAACATCAGCCTGGGTCGGCAAGATTTTTGTCATCAGCTTGAGATTCTGCCATCTCCTTTGTAGACTCTATTTGCACTGTGAGGATAAGGGTTATGGAAGACACCACCGTGTTGCCAAAATTAGAAGCGATTGCAGCCACTTCCGGCGTGGACGAATTGCCACCAGACGCGTATTTGACGGTGGACGACGTCCAAAAGCAGATCAAGCGATCGCGGGCCTCGGTATACCGCTATGCCAATACCCATCCCGAACTGTTGAATCCACCCTTTGAGGCCGACAAGCTGAATCCTGAAGTGCGGCGCGATCGCGATGACCCACTACTCTTTCACCCGCGTGAGGTGAGACGGTTTGCCCAAGACGTTTTGGGGCTCAATCCCACCATTACAGTACAGCCCTCAGAAGAGACCACCACGCAAGAAATTCTCAAAGCTATTTTGGGCGAGTTGCGGGCCATTCGGCAGCATTTAGAAACGCCCTAGAGACCATCCCCAATCATTTGACGGCAAATTCCGTATTGCGGCCCTTGCGGGTTGAAGAGAGAAACGTGCTGTTGACAGATTGATATTTGTTTACACTTTTGAGGTAGAGTATGTGGCTCAGCTCACAATCTGTCAGCAAATCGTTCGCTACTGTAGGGTCAATTGGGCATCCTAGCTAAAGGAAATCTAAAGTTTCCCTAAACTTTTTTGCAGATTGCTATCTGTACTAAGTTAAGTTGTGCTCAATTGGACAACTAAAGTACGCGGGTCTGTTCGCACCGTTTGCAATTTCAGGTATTGTCATCGCGCCTTTATGGAATCTGCTAGTACCTCCGAGAACCCTCCGGAACCTCCGAGTAGTCGCTTTTCTCACTTTGTTGGCACGGTCATTGCCCTTCTGACATTAATGCTGCCGATTTTAGCGATCGCGCATTTTTCGGTGGCTGATCCACCACCTGCAACGTTACCGAGCTATCCGCTTTCACAGTCCCGTGAATGATGTGTGAGGACGCCCGCATCTCTTGTGGGTTGGTTAGCGTCTTCGCCTAAAATGCTAGGCGAAGCGTTGTTAGAGGTTGCGTGACTCGCCCGACGGTAAGACAGACAGTGGAAATCGAGAGTCTGTTTAGTCGGTATGTCTGTGCATCATTCTGCAGAGAGCTCTGCTCTTCAACGCTTCCAGACAAAATCTATCCTTTATCTGGAGACGCATTGTGGATTTATCTCGGATTCCCGCTCAGCCTGAACCTGGCCTGATCAACGTTTTGATCGAGATTCCGGCGGGCAGCAAAAACAAATATGAATTTGACAAAGACATGGGGGCCTTCATTCTTGATCGAGTGCTGTTTGCTTCGGTGCAGTACCCCTATGATTATGGCTTTGTGCCCAATACCCTCGCGGATGACGGCGATCCGCTGGATGGCATGGTGATTATGGATCAGCCCACCTTTCCGGGGTGTGTGATTGCGGCTCGACCCATTGGCATGCTGGAAATGATTGATGGCGGCGATCGCGACGAAAAGATTCTTTGCGTCCCGGCTGAGGATCCTCGCTATGCCGACGTCAAGTCCTTGGATGATATTGCCACTCATCGCTTGGATGAGATTGCGGAGTTTTTCCGCACGTATAAAAATTTAGAGAAGAAGGTCACTGAAATCACTGGATGGCAAAACGTCGATCAAGTGATGCCATTGGTTCAGCAGTGCATCGACGCGGTCAAATAACGCCCCTCAAAAGGTATCAATGTCACACTGGGGATGGGTATGCTGGTAAGTACGGGCCTCCTGATGGAGCACCCGGACTCTAATTCCAATTGTGTAATCTCTTGGCAAGCTCATCATTAGGGAGCTTTAAGCCTTGATGAGTGATCACTGATGACGGCTGACAGTGCATCTATCCTCAGGTGACAAAAACCACCAAACCTTCCTGAATATACTTAAAAGCACCGAAATATTTATCCATAAATAAAATGTCTGAGAGCGACGCCGAGCTGCCGATCTCTATCCAAATTATTGTTCTAAGTATCCCCTAGTTGTTATTTTCTTCCATGCCAGACCCAGATGCTTCCATGCTGACTGCACACAATATGACACCCGTGGAGGGTGAGCAGGCTTCTGTGGTCCAAGCAAGCGCTCTCCATCGTGAAGAATGCCTCACGGTAAAATTTTGGGGCGTCCGAGGAAGTGTGCCAACTCCTGGTCCTGAGACAGTTAGATATGGTGGCAATACAGCCTGTGTAGAAGTGCTGTTGCCCGGACGCCGACTCATTTTTGACGGCGGGACGGGGCTGCGGGTACTCGGTAAGCATTTACTAAATAGCCATCAGAGCGTTCGCGCCGATATCTTTTTCACCCATACCCATTGGGATCGCATTCAAGGGTTTCCGTTCTTTGCGCCCGCCTTTATGGCGGGCAATCATTTTGATGTGTATGGTGCAGTCGCGGCCAATGGCGCTTCGATTAAGCAGCGACTGACGGATCAGATGTTGCGTCCTAACTTTTTTACGCCGCTGCAAAAGATGTCTTCCAACATGGCGTTTCACAATATTGCAGCCGGTAGTATTCTTCAGTTGAATGATGACATCACGGTTGAAACGATCGCCCTAAATTCGGCAACTAGTGCCTTAGGCTTTCGCATTAACTATGCTGGCAAATCGATCGTCTATGCGACAGATAGCCACCATACAGCGGGTCCAGATCCGAGTCTGCTGTACTTAGCACAAGGAGCAGAGCTCCTGATCTATGGCGGCACCTACTCAGAGCCCATGTATGCCAGTGTCGAAGGGGATCCGGAAGCGATTTCCTGCGAACAGAGCATTATGATTGCCCAAAAGACACAGGTCAAAGAGATGATTCTGTTTCACCACAATCCGCTCTTCGATGACGATTATCTCGATCACCTCGAAATGGAAATCCACAATCGCTGTCCTCAACTGCGCTTGGCCCGTGAGGGAATGATTTTGCAGCCTTGAGCACGCCTATCAGTAGACCGGTGTACCCTTTTGCCAAGCTCAGCAACGAGTTGGCTCGTCATCCCAGCATAAATAGCTTTACCGTAGAGTCATTAGTCATTCACGGTGAACAGCGATGCAATTGTTTTTAGCGATCGCCGCCATTCTGGGCGGTCTGGCGGTGGCCGGCGGGGCGTTTGCGAGTCATGCCTTGCAAGAGCAGCTGCCTGAACGCGCGATCGCAGTTTTCAATACCGGTATTCGCTACCAGATGTACCATGCTCTGGCGCTGTTAGCGGTGGCGATTCTGTGGGGAAACACCAAGCAGCCAGTGCCTTGGTTGACGGCATCAGGCTGGCTATTCGTGGCAGGCGTTGTCTTGTTCTCCGGGAGTCTTTACCTGATTAGCCTGGCTGGCTTGAAAGCCTTTGGCCCAGTTACCCCTATCGGGGGAGTTGCGTTTATAGCTGGCTGGACGTGTTTAGCAATCGCCGCCCTAAAATTACCCTAACCGACTGTCGGCAGAACTTTCAGCCGTTGAGGAGGGTAAGGCGCCTTGAGAAGCAAACTCCCAAATATATGCAAGCTATAGCACTCAAAATACAGGTCACACAATCTCACTACTGAAAGCTGATCGCCGCTACAAACGAGACCACAAAGCCTAGCATCGAGCCGACGATGACCTGCACTGGCGTATGACCGAGCAACTCTTTTAAGCGCTCTTCATTGAATTCCGGTTTTTCTTGAAAGAGCTCGTCAATAATTTGATTGAGAATTTTGGCTTGTTTACCCGCTGCTTGTCTCACGCCCGCCGCGTCATACATGACAATCACCGCGAAGACTGTCGTGACTGCAAAAGCTGGACTGGCCCATCCCATTGTTTGACCGACACAGCAAGAAAGAGCCGTCACCAAAGCCGAGTGAGAACTGGGCATGCCTCCAGTTTCTACAAGCACACGCATATTGATCTTACGATGCACGATCAGCTCAAAAACCAGCTTGAGCAATTGAGCCAACAGGCAGGCGGCCAGCGCCACGAGCAGTACTCGATTTTGCAGGATATCACCAATGTCTTGCATCGTTTCTAAAGAGGTCATCAATGAGTTCGATCAACAATAAAGTCCGCCAAGGCGACCAGCGGCTGTGCAGCCGCGCCAAAGCTATCTAGCACACTTGCCTTGGCTGTCTCGACCAGGGTGTGAGCTTGCTGTTTCGATTCTTCGAGTCCCCAAATGCTGGGATAGGTGGCTTTTTGGGCAGCTAAGTCTTTACCGGCTGACTTGCCTAGCTCTTCGGAAGTGGCAGTGATATCGAGAATGTCATCAATAATTTGGAAGGCAAGCCCGATGCGATCGGCATATTGAGACAGCGTTGTCACCTGGGCGTCATCTGCGCCGGCCAGCACCGCCCCCGAGGTCACAGAAACTCTGAGTAACGCCCCCGTTTTGTGGGTGTGGATGTAGTTGAGGGTTTCTAGACTGACATCGGTCAAACCTTCAGAGGCGAGATCAACAATCTGTCCCCCCACTAGCCCCTCAGCACCAACGGCCTTGCCCAAGTCGGCAATCACCCGTAGAGTGCGCTCTGCTGAGACTGCTTGAGTTTGGGTAGCGACAAATTCAAAGGCATAGGTCAGTAGGGCATCTCCCGCTAAGATGGCCACATCTTCGCCATAAACTTTATGGTTCGTCAGTTTGCCTCGGCGATAATCGTCGTTATCCATCGCTGGTAAATCATCATGGATCAGCGACATGGTGTGAATCATCTCTAAAGCACAGGCGGTGGGCATGGCCATCGGTTCAGTGCCCCCCAATAGCTCACATGTGGCTAAGCAAAGAATCGGACGCAGGCGCTTGCCGCCCGCTAACAGCGAATACCGCATTGCTTGGTAAATCGTCTCGGGGTAGCCTTCTGCTAGGGAGGCATTGAGAGCGACTTCGACCCGCTGCTGGCGATCGCGCAAATAAGTTTTAAGGTCAAAGGTCGTATCGGTCGAAGAAGTCATTACCTTACTCACATGAAACTGTTAAGACTAAGACAAAAGCGTGCCGCCCTCATGGGCTAACTCTGGTAGCCGTTGACAATAGCTCAACACGGTATTGTGTAACAGCATAGTTACCGTCATTGGCCCCACCCCACCGGGCACAGGCGTGATTGCCGCAGCAGTAGGACTAACCGCTTCATAGTCTACATCTCCAACCAGCCGATACTTGCCCTCAGCGGTCTCAATGCGGTTGATGCCCACGTCCACAACCACCGTGCCTGGCTTGATGTACTCAGGAGTGAGGAAGTAGGGTTGCCCAATTGCACTCACCACAATATCAGCACTGCGGGTCAACTCTGATAAGTTGCCGCTCAGAGAGTGGGCAATGGTGATAGTCGCATCAGCTTCTAGCAGCATCAGGGCCATTGGTTTACCCACTAAAATACTGCGTCCGAGGACTACTGCGCGTTTACCCGCGATCTCGATATTGTTGGCATACAGTAGCTGCATGACGCCAAAGGGAGTACAGCTACGTAAGCCTGGTTCACCGCGAACGAGGCGACCCATATTCACCGGATGCAGGCCATCTGCATCCTTATCAGGATGGATACTATTCAGCAACGTGACATCGTTAATCTGCTCAGGAACTGGCAACTGCAGCAAGATCCCATCAACGCGGGCATCAGCATTCAGCTCAGCAATCAGTCCTTCTAAATAGCTTTGGGAAGTATCGCCGGGCAGTTTTTGCCCAAACGAGGCAATGCCGACGCGATCGCAGGCTCGCTCTTTATTCCTCACGTAGGCAGCGCTAGCGGGATTATCACCTACCATAATGACGGCGAGACCAGGAGGCCGCCCAACTTTAGGCGTCCATGCTTGAACTTTAGTGGTCAACTTGGCCTGAATTGCTTTTGCTAAAGCTTTGCCATCCAAAATTTGATTCATCGATTTCCTGAGTTACCCTGTTGAGCAATGGGCATCACGGCTGCCTAATTGACCCTGCTGATCAGAGAGGTTCCTCTGACAAAAAGATGTATTAGGCATTCATCTTGACACGAGGTCTAGTGTCTCAGATTTAGTGGCTTCTTATCCTAAACGATTCCAAATGCGGCAACTCACGGGGCGACTGAGATTGTATATATGGCTAGGCAGTGCTCTGGCCATCGTAGCGGGGGGCTGTAGTCAGGCGGCCAACGTCACTGTGCAACAGGAGTCTACTGGGCTGCACTTGCCTTCAGGGATTGCTCAAATCGTGCGGCCAACGGTCGCGATTCAAGACCTGACCCCAGACCAAAATAACGAGACGGTGCAGATCAAAGGCACCGTGATCAGGGGAGCACCTTTGCTCGCGGGTGCCCTCTATGAAGTACAAGATGATAGCGGCACTGTCTGGGTGCTGAGTGCGGAATCGTCACCATCTGCGTCAGCTATGGTCAGCGTCGTTGGAACTGTACAAGTAGAAGCGATCGCCGTTGAGGGGATCGACATTAGCGATTTTTATCTGCGCGAAACCTCTCGCACTACTACCGCAGAAGAGCCCTCGTCAGAGCCTCCTGAGAGCCCAGAAATGCCGACGGATGAAGCAACGACTGAAATGCCAGCTGAATAATGTTGCGTGATGGTGAAAGTGTTGTAACGCCGGAACATGGGACAATGCGGCCCCTAGCCTGCCCTGCATACGGGGCTCAGGAGCAGTGGGGCCATGGGCGCAAGCAACGGTAAGGGAGTAATGACTGGTGCCATCAGTCACTGGACTAGCCTCATGACGCTAGGGCCAGCAAGTTCCCTATGTGGTTATCAAGTGTGGCAACTGCAAGATACTGGGTCATCACCCAACTTTACTCGCATCAAGTCTGTAGTTTTCAGCATTGAGCTTCAGCACATTTCACGACATCCTAGTAAAGATGTGGCTACCTATTGATGAGTGAACCAGTAGCCGTGCCCTGTTGATCTGCGAATGCTCTACCATGACTTCGGTTGCATCTGCACCGTCTCAGTTTATCCCGTGTTCCTTAGAGCCTATGACTGCTTCTACGGTTTCTGGCAGCGATCGCCACACGATCTTCGTCGTCGAAGACCATCCCACCACTCTGGCAGGGATTCACAGTATTCTTAAACGCTTTGGCGACAACATCGCTCTCGAAACGCTGACCACACTGCAGGAGGCCCGTGAGGCGATTCAGCGCCTAGAGCCCAACTTAATTGTGCTGGATCTACAGTTGCCCCAAAGCGCTGGGGAAAGTGCCTCGACAGAGGCTGGCATCCAGTTTTTGAAAGAGCTGATGCAAAAGCATCCAGTTCTTAACATCGCTGTTCATACCTCGTATCCAGATGCCTTGGTGCGCATCATTCCTGACATTGACAACCATCAGGGCGGCTTTACGGTTACCAGCAAAGACAGCTCGACCGAAAAAGCTTTTGAACGCTTCCGAGCCGCGTTACAGGGGTACACCCATACCCGCGACATTCGGAGCCTTAAAGCCGGACTAGAACTCAAACCAGAATGGCTAGAAACACTGGATCTTGCTTGCCAAGAAGGGTATCAAGATCGGGCGATCGCCAAGCACCTGCATGTATCCGAAAGCATGGTGCGCAACTACTGGAGCAAAATCTACGACGTCTTGGGCATCTACCCCGAAGATGCGAAGGAAGAAGGCCGCAACTTGCGCATCGTCACTTGCCTCAAAGCCCGCGATGAAGGTCTGGTTGAGTAACAGTAGGGAGCTACGATGCTGCGGTTCTTCAAAGCCCCTACTCGCCAGCTTCAGCGGGTGGTCCGC
>CAZLYS010000166.1:0-8161 GCA_964563415.1 uncultured Halomicronema sp. | reverse complement strand
AAACCGGTGATTATACCCTGGAGCGTTTTAGGTTTAATTGCGCCTAGCTACTTACTAGCTGTTAGCGCAATCATCATCAGGCTCCGCAAATATAAGGTTTCTTGTAGTGGTTATTACTTAGAACTTACCTATATCTACTGAGTCAAGTTATCTAGTACTGCCCCTTTGTCAGTAAATTCATCAGATTATAAAGCTTATCTAAAGAGCTTGAAAAACATAGTAGGATGGGCAAAAACTTCACCAGTGCCCATCTTTGCTTTCCAGTCCACTTGCTTGCCCCCTCGTTTTCGTGGAGGCATTCAAGCTTTGGCAAGTGGATAATGACAGAGTTGTTGTTCAGTAGCTGCAGGAATGCGCCAGATTTCGGTGGGCAGTGCTCACTACGCACTATTTACTAACCAATCCCTTAGCTACCCTTAGCTATCTTGAGGGGGCACTTCTGAGCGTGTTGGCCCCAGATAGCGAGTTAGATAAGGGGAAAAGACCTCGTAGATGAGCGTCAAGGGTTTGCCGTTGTGCCAGAACAGATAGTGTCGGCCCCAAAACGGTCCGCGCTCACCAAAGGCAATTTCTAACGGTTGCGAATGACCGTAGTAAATGCCGCGAATGTCGCGGTACAGTTCCGCCCGAATGCGCGAAAGACTCGCCCAAATGGGCAGTGATTTGTTTTGCAAATACTCATCGACGTGGCTAGCTTCCCACCAAGAGGTCGCATAGGCCAAGCGCTGCCCAGAGGCAGTACGGAGCCAAACTTGACGGCGCAATCGAGGACCCGGTACCGCATCCACAATTTGCGGGGCATTATCTGGAGCCATCCCAATCGCGGACATATCAATGACGTCAACGTCAGTCCGTTCACGAGTTAGCAGTTGTAGATGGCGGGTGGGTGAGCCATCCCCCAGTAATAAAATTTGCCAAGCGGGCGAAAGCTGGTCGTGGGGCAGTCCCCGCTTGACCACGGTGCCACCACCTTGCCAGAGAATATCGAGGGCCAACCAGGTAGAAGAGGAGGAAATCGCTTGAGAAGGTCTGACAACCGAAGTCAAAATATTTACAAAAGTTAAGCTTCCTTTCACATCATAGTACCTGCTTTCAATCCAGGTCTGCCGACAGTGTTAGATGATCACTAATCGAGTCTATTCCGTCGGGTATCGGGTTCTGGGTTTTAGGTATGAGGTTGCATTGACCCTCTGAGGGTAAGATGCCAACTAAAAATCCCCGCTGACTCATTACAGTCTCAACGGGGATAGAGATCGTCTGATTAAATTTTTCAAGACTTGAGTTGGTCAAGTTGATTAACTGAGCGTTTCCAGTTCATCGCTGCGGAGGTGGGCCTGAAACGGACGTTTGACACCCTCTACTTGGAACTTAACCACAACCGGAAAGTTGGCACTGATGGGACGCCCTTTCCAATCATGTAAGACCTTGATGACTTCGCCTTCCATGCCCTGGGCATCAAAGGCTGCGTTGCGATGCAGGGGATGATGATAAAAAATAACCGAATCTTTGATTCGTACGCGATCGCCGACCTGCATTGCTAACTATGCCTCCTTTCTCGTTCAAACCGTTTGCCCTGAAGGCAACGGCCAACTTCTCTCAGCAGCTTTACCATCTTGACACAGGTTGTTACACAAACTACCAATCAACTGTTTCAGTTTTGTGACGTTGACTGGCCGTAGGATCCTTGTGGTTTCAGATATTCAGGCGTTGCTGAGTTCAGGCTTCACCCTCAAGACGTCGTGCGATCTACCGGGGTATGCCAGAGTTCGACAAAGGTCTATAGCAGAAGGCGGAGGTCGGAATCCGGAATGCCTGCCAGAAAGTTGTTTCAACCATCCGGGGCGACTTGATGAAACTGCGGCTGCTCGATTGCATGGGACGCCATGCTGGTAATGGTCAGAAATACATCAGTAAAAAATCCCCCTGAGGGCCACACCTGGCCCCAAGGAGGATTGATTCGACGTTTATGTTTTCGGTGTCTCTCTGGGAGCAAAAATCCTGAGGCAATTAGCTGTTGGTTTCAGCCAGAATGCGATCGCGCAACTCATCTGGAACCGGATTCAAGTGATCGTACTGCCAGTTAAAGGTGCCAACGCCCATGGAGAGCGATCGCAGCTCCAAAATCAGGTTTTGCATTTCTGCCTCGGGAATGTAGGCCGAAACCACATCCCAGCCTTGCCAACCGGCCTTACCTTCGTAGCCCAAAATCTGGCCGCGATGGCTGCTAATGAGCTTCAGCACATTGGATGTGAAGCTGTTGGGCACGGAGATTTCCACCGAGTCCACGGGCTCTAGCAGGACGGGTTCGCACTTCGGCAGCCCTTCTTGCATGGCAATGCGAGCGGCTTGTTTGAATGCCTGATCAGAGCTGTCGACATTGTGATAAGAACCATTCGTCAGCGTCACTGCGACATCCACCACAGGGAAGCCGAGCGGCCCCTGACTGAGATATTCGCGCACCCCGGTTTCCACACTGGGGATGTACTGACGGGGCACGACGCCACCGACAATCTTTTGATCAAAGCTGAAGCCTTCGCCCCGATTGCGGGGTTGAATGTCGAGATAGACATCGCCGAACTGGCCATGGCCACCAGTTTGGTGCTTGTAGCGCCCGCGAATTTCTTTGCCTGACTTGCGAATCGTTTCTTTGTAAGGCACGCGAGGCAGGTGAGTGGTCATCGGCAAGTTGTACTTCCGGCGCAGGCGATCCAACGTAATTTTGAGGTGAACTTCACCCTGGCCCCACAGGATGACCTCGTGGGTGTCACCGTGCTGCTCCCATCGTAAAGAAGGATCTTCTTCCATTAGCTTGTTGAGGGCGTCAGTCAGCTTCACTTCGTCGCTACGCTTTTCGGGGGTGATGGCGAGGGCATACACCGGAGCCAAGATTTCTGCCGTTGGCAGTTCGACGCTCGGAGTGGCTTCAGGGCTAAGAGTCGCGCCGGTCAGCGCACGCTCTAGTCGCGCGATCGCCACAATATCCCCCGCTTGCGCTTTGGTCGCGCTATTTTGCTGTTGACCCATGAGGTGATACAAGCCCCCCATGCGATCGCCATTTAAACTGTCGCCATCGGCGAGGCTGCCCTGCCAGATTCTGACAAGAGACAGCTTGCCACCCTGCGGGGTGTAGAAAGTCTTGAGCACTTGGGCCAAGGTTTCGTCACCGTCTGCCTCTAAGCCGCGATTCGTCGCTGTCGCAGTGGCATCAGGGGCTTCCTTGACGAGGGCATCCCACAAGGGCCGCGTACCAAAGTCATCTAAGGCAATACCGAATAAAACCGGCACGATGAGGTCAGCGCTTAAATCTTGCTTGAGATCTTGCACAATCTCTTCTTGCGGTGGTTCGACTTCCTCTAACAGCTCTTCGAGTAGATGGTCGTCAAAGTCGGCTAGCGCCTCCAACATTTCGTCGCGAGCGGCCTGCTCCTGTGCTTGCAAAGACTCGGGTAGGGGTACCGGATCAGCGGGGGCATTGTCGTGATAGTGATAGGCCTGCTCAGTAATCAAGTCGATAAAGCCCAGCAATTTGTGATCTTCACGAATCGGGTATTGCTGCGGCAAAATGGGACGGCTGGAAACGGTTTTCAGCGCTGCCAATACGTCCTGAAAGGGAGCCGTGGCCCGATCCATTTTGTTAATCCAGACCACATGGGGAATTTCCCAACTGTCGAGAAACTGAAACAGGGGGGCCAGGGTGAGGACGCGGTCAGGGTTGGCTTCACAAACGATAATCGCGGCGTCGACCCCAATCAAGGCGTTGTCCGTTTCCTGTTGTAGCTCGACGGAACCCGGACAATCCAAAAAATTAAAACGAACGCCGCCATACTCAGCGCTGGCGGCGTTTAATTCAACGGTCATGGTGCGATTGCGGGCTTCGGGTGTGGCGTCTCCCAGAGTTGTGCCCTCTTCGATTTTGCCTTTGCGAGTAATGGCTTTAGCGACGTAAAGCAAGCTTTCTAAAAGGGTCGTTTTACCACTAGAGTAGGGGCCAACAATGGCGACATTGCGCGGCCCCGCTGATACTTTCTGGGTCATATTTACCCCTTCCATTTTAGGTGAAACGGCTTCCCCAACTTCCCGTAGCGCTGGGAAATCGGGCTGATTAATTGCCAGTCAATTCACTGACTTAGCCTCACATTAACGCTCCCATAAAGTCTGCGATCCCCTTCCACAAAAAAATTCATCGAGCTAAGAAGCGTAAGCCAATATTTAGAATAATGAATGTATTTGGGAGATTTTATGAACTCCCAGCATTCACAAAAAAGACTGGTTAAACCTTAAGAAAAAGTAAGCTTTTTATGGAAGAGAGAAAATTGAAACGGAATAAATATTTAAGCTTTTTGGGCTGTTTGTTGATCGCCTTCCTGTGTTTTCTCGGGCTGGCGAATCGTGGACAGCCGGTTTGGGGTGAAGCCGGTGTGCCCCCCGCGATGACATCTACCCCTATGGACTACGAAGCGATCCTGACGGAACTGCAGCAGTCATTCACATTTCAAGAAGAGCCGGTGAATCCGCGGGCGATCGCGGCGATGACGCCCTGGTTGTCTGATACCTTGCCTGGGGCGATCACGGTCGATATTGAAGGCACTACCGCTGATACCAACCAGTTCTCTGCTGACGTTTCAGTAGATGAGGCGGGACGAGTTACAGCGTCATGGGAGCAGTTTGGCGATCGCCGCTTTGTGGCGTATCAAACTATGGGTCAATTGACTGACGGCACCTACGTTTTTAGGACCTTTGTGAACACAGGTGGTAATGCTGTCTTTCCCTATTTGATGTTGGTGAACGTTGGCCTTGACCAAGAACTGGATTGGAACGGCGAATTGCGTCCTCGCTTGACCCTGCATCGTCGCGGCGAGCTAGTGTTAGGGGTTGGCTACGCGGGTGATATTGCTGTGACTGACCAAACGGTTACTTTGATGCCTGCCCCCCGAAGTGGGGAAGCGATTATGACTCTGGAGGTGCCCTCGCTTTAACCGGGCAATTTAAGCTAAGTCTGGGGTGAAGGCTTGTGGGTGGCGATCTCGCGCCCGTTGTCCACCAAATCGCTCGGCAATGATGTCGTCATAGGTATCGGCGATCGTCACCACCGATAGAATGCAAGTCTGTAGCTCAATTAGCGACATGTCGTCGCCCCCCAGCACACTTTCCGAAAAGACGACCTGACCTGCATCGTCCAGATGAAAGGCACCAAACCGCATCCGACGATTTTCAGTTAGTAAAAACTGCATCAACTCACAGGCCAGCGTGCTGCCTACCGTGACACAACTGGTAGCCCGCACCGTCGCGAGATCACCCGCTTCCCAGGGATGCACCTCCCACGGCAAGACCTCGATCTCAATCAGGGCCGAGCCGTAGAGAATGTCGAACTTGGGGCGATCGCCATAGTCACGTAGGGCCGATCGAAAGAGTTCTGACCCTTGGAGGTAGTCAGCGACTTTTTGATATGTCAGTTCTTGAACGGGATTGGTAAAAGTAAGAGACATGCAGTTCAGAGTACAAGGTAGATAGGTAGCCCGCAGGCCATCTAGAGGTTAAGTTTAGCCATCGATCGGTCGTGAGGAATTCATAGCAAGGCACATTGGGTGGGCGAGCTGTTCCATGTCTATTGTTGCTGATTAGTCTGGGCGATCGCCGTCTTGATCTTCGGAACGGTTTGCGGGTTTACAAATTGCTTCCCACAGTCCTTACAGCGATAACACTGCTTTCCACGCCGCCAGCCATTCTTCTGCAATTGACTAGAGTTACAGTGAGGACATTTCATTACATTCATTACATTCGTGATCGATGAATCTCCTACGTAGGGCATGAGGTAGGCAGTCAATAGATCCTGAATTTGTTGGATTAACTGCTGACGATAGGACTCATCCGTCTGGCGCAAAGCCACGAGCAACACCGCATTACTGCTATGAACACAGACTTCGGCCAAGAGTGCCGATTGGTTGACCGGTAATTGAGGATTGCGCTGTTGCAGCAGGTTCGCCAAAAAATTGATCGCGCCCTGCGTCATGCTCTCGTCAATGGCTTGAAATAGCTCACGAGCCGTATAGAATTGCACGAAGATCACTCTAGAAACCGGATCGGCAAAGAGTTGCGCAGCGCGATCGATCATGATGGTAACCATCTCTGCTAAGGGCAGTTTGACGATTTCTGGATTATCCAGTTCTGCCCATAGTGCTGCCACTCGCTCGGTGTGGCGCAGTTCCATCGCGTAAAAAATGGCCGCCTTATCGGGAAAGAACTGGTACAAAGACCCGATCGCGGTACCGGCCTTAGCCGCAATGAGATGCGTGGTCGTCGCCTCGTAACCAACCTCATCAAACAGCGCCGCCGCCGCCTTCAGAATCTTTTCGACCCGTTGTCGCCCCCGTTGCTGCTTTGGCTGCCGCCGTAAATTGGTTGACGAATGCGAATAATCTGTCATATTTTAAACGTGACGGATTTTTCACAATTTTATATCGAGGGGAGAGTCTTATGCAGTCAATGCTGCCCGGTGCGCCATGGTTGTTGGCGCACAAGTCGATGCTGTCAACGAATCAACCGCGTAACTTTTCCCTGCAGGGTAATGATTATGTAATGTGGATGAACGCTGCTGGTGAGGTACACGCGCTTCCCAATACCTGCCCCCACATGGGGGCCATGCTGTCAGAAGGTTGGTGCGAAACTGCCGCTGATGGCACGAGCCAAGTGGTGTGCCCCTTTCATGCGCTGGCCTTTGACGCCCAAGGATGTACGGTACTACCGGGCACCCATAAGAAAACGCTGCCCCAAATGTCGCCGCTCGACCTCATTATTCAGGGGGACTTCATCTGGTCGTATGGGCGACATGCTCCGGCCATGTCGATTCCGACGATTCTGAACGACGTGGCTCAGCACTACCATCTGATTGGTCATACGGCAGATATCAGCATCGCTACCGACTTGCTGACGATGCTGCTCAACATGCACGACTACAATCACCAAAATGGCACCCACCGAGATCTGTTCCGCATTACTGAAGTGCAGTTTCAGCAGTTTGTCGATCAGGGCTACGAATCCCACGCGTATTACGATTTACCAACCGCGAGCTACCGCTGGCATGAAAAGCTCAGACAGCCGGACTTATTTTTGCTGCCAAAAACAATCCATGCGCATCTGGAAAATCACTTTCCCAGTCTCGTCATTTTTCACGGGGAAGTGCCGATGGGTAAAGTTGCGCAATGCCACTTGTTTATTCCCGAAGCGGATCATCGAACTCGAACGTATGTCTTGCTGTTTGGTCAATCCAAACATCCCGCCTTTCATCTGCTCGGCTCGACTTTTCTGAACTTTAGCCAGGTTGTGGTCGAACAGGATGCAGAGATTTTAAGCCAGCTCTACCCCGACAGTCCCCAAAAAATTAAGCTCAATAATGAAGTGGGATTAGATTGGGTGAAACGTAACTTTGCCAGTTTCCCAGAAGTGGTTGAACCCAATTTCTCAAAGGGCGATCGCACTCAACCCGCTAAGATGACCGCTTAACCAAATGCTGGTTCTGCGGGTGCGGTGATCTCTAAGCCACTGTTTCCAGTGCTGTCGTGGCATTGTGATCATCGACGGTGGCCCGTAAAAACGCTCGCAGTAGACCGGTGACGACCGCTGGCGCTTCCACATGCGGTAAGACACCGACATCTGGCACCATGTGGACGGCTTGGATCGCCTGACGGTTCATCGCTGCTAGTCGCTTCGTTTTATCGGGACGATTAAACCAGGCTTTTTCACCCCCGACGATAGTTGTCGGTACGGTGAGTTGACCGATGTAGCGCGTCAAGTCAAAGCAGATATCCCCTTTCAGCGAGGCTAACGCCGCATATTCCGCATTGGGCTGTTGGGTGCAAAAGGTGTAGGCCTGCACGATTTCGTCTGTGATGCGTTCAGGATGGGCAAAGAGAAAGTTGGTGAGAAACTGCGTCACCGCCGTCTCATTTGCCGCGCCAAATTGGTAAATGAGGCGATCAACGATGGGCGTACCCGCCAAAATTGCGGGCAGGCTGAACCCGTACCCCACCCCAAAGTCATCATTGCCAGACGGCGACACCAAAAACAGCGCTTTGAATAACTCGGGTCGCTGAATCGCGAGTTGCACCACGACCCCTGCGGTCAACGAGGTCGCCGCCACGATCGCGGGTGCTCCTGCCACCTG
>CAZLYS010000165.1:0-8202 GCA_964563415.1 uncultured Halomicronema sp. | reverse complement strand
AACGATGAAGCCCTGCAGGCGGAATATGGTGCTTAGCCGAGTGCGGCCCTGGCTAATGTTGATGCTTGATGGTTATCCCATCCTTTCATGAGTCAAAAGGGACGCTTAATTCCATCCATGTTGGCGACTGGCACAAGGCACATGGCTCTTGATAGCTGGATGTTAGATCAGCTTATTGAGCATCGCCAGCCACCCATCTTGAGGTTTTATCGGTGGTCGACCGCCACCATTTCCTTGGGCTATCACCAAAAGCAATGGCCTCAGCATTGGGAATATTTGACTTGGCAGGGCCAACCGGTTGAGCTGGTCAGACGTCCGACTGGGGGTAGAGCCGTCTTGCATCAAGGTGATTTGACCTATGCCATCGTCTTACCCCTTCTTGGTCAGCGTCAGACCGCTTACCAACAAATTTGTGGCGCACTCATTAGTGCTTGGCAGCGCCTTCAGGTACCCCTTGGACATGGCACGGCAGGGCGTAGCTATCGCCATCAAGACAATTGCTTCGCTTTATCAACACCCGCCGACTTAGTGACAGCGTCAGGGGATAAACTGATCGGGAGCGCTCAGTTACGGCGCGATCGCTATGTGCTGCAACACGGTTCAATCCGACTATGGCCTGACCCAGCACTTGAGCAGCAGGTATTCGGAAGCCATGCAACCCGGCCCAAAGAACGCCTAGCCGGTATCCCCTCCCAACCGGACAACCTCTTCCTCAACCGGTTAGAACAACTGATACAAGAAGAGTTAGCGAGAGTGCTGCAGATCAACTTTCAACCGCAACCACTCAGTCTTGTAGAAACAGCAGAGGTTGAGGCCCGAGCGGCTCAATCAACTATTCCTGGAGACTCTTTGCCAAAGCCGGTAGCTTCAGCCCAGGGGGATATTCCCCCTCATCCTTAATGCGTTGAATCACAGTGTCAGAGATGGCGAGATTGAGCTTTGTACCCAGGGCTCGTACCACCTCACCCCGATCGATCACACCAGCCACTGCATCCGCAGGGGTCAAAACTAACAAACGTGACAGTGACTGTTGTTCCAACAGCATAATAACTTCAGCCAAAGAAGTCGTTTCACGCACATGGGTAACCGACATCAAGGGACGAACGATGTCCATCAGCGTTTTCACTTCCCACTGGCTACGTTCAACATCTCGGACATCTTCAATCTTCACCAGCCCACGATAGCGACCATCAGAAGCTGCCAAGTAAACTGGAGCCTGCGTTGATTGCAACAGAAATTCGTCAGCAAATTCCCGCAGAGTCATATTGGCATCTAGCACCCGAAAGTCCCGCGCCATGGCATCGGCAGCCGTCAGCTCTGACAAAGTTTCCTGAAAGTCGGCGACTCTTCCATAGTTCGAGGCATTGCGAATCGCAAACCCACCGATGAGGACAATCCAGATCAAATCGAGGCTGGGTTGCGCTAAATAGGCCAGCAAACCACCGCCCACGGCTACCCAACCTAGCGTTTGTCCCGTTCTTGCTGCCCAGCGGACGCCCTTAATCCGACTGTCTGTCGCCTTCCAGACCGCTGCTTTGAGCACTTGCCCACCATCTAACGGCAACCCTGGAATCAGATTAAAAACGGTCAGCACCAGATTGATCTGCGCCACATTGGCGAACAACACTGTCACGGGCGCTGGCAAAGACAATAGGGCAACGCAGAGCGTCAGCAACACATAGAGTCCTAGACTCACGGCTGGGCCAGCGATCGCGACTTGAAAGGCCTGACCTGGAGTTTTGGATTCTTGATCAATCGCCGCAATCCCCCCAAACAAAAACAAAGTAATAGAATTCACCTTAATGCCCTGGGATTTTGCCACCAAGCTATGGCCGAGTTCATGCAGCAGCACTGAGCCAAAGAGCAATAAAGCCATACTGAGACCCACCAACCACGCTACATCGCCCCAATTTTGTTGCCAGATAGGATTGCTGCCGTAGACAAATGTCACCAACAGCACAATCACGAACCAAGAGGTATCGAGATAGAGAGGAATTCCTAAAATGGAGCCGACACGCCATCCAGACCGCATAGTTTTAGCCAATCGTGAACGATATAAAAGAACTGTCTCCAAGATTTAGACCTTGCAGACAGCTTCTATTTTAGCCGGAGGCATTCGGCAGACTGGTGACGAACACCCTGATCAGACTGGCGAAATATCCGGCGATCGCTTATCAGCCCAAGCAGGGTTGGTCAGAGCCAGTTACAGCAGACCGGCGTTGCCCAATCCCAAAATCATGCCTGCACCCAAGATATGCCCCAAGCTGGCAGTAGCCAAGAGTTCAGGGACACCAAAACCATCGAACAATCCCGGCAAACTAAAAGGCAAAGTCGGGCCAGCACCGGGTTTTTGAATGGCATAGCGACCAATCGCAATCACAAAGAGATTGCAAGTAATCATGATCAGCGCCGTTTGGAAAGACCAAACTGGGGTACTGGGAGCAACTTGCGCCAAGACCGAGATAGAAGAAGCAATCAAGGATACGGCCTCCAAAAGACATCGTTATTTCGTCTTTTGGATCATAAAGACCCGTAGAATCGAGATCAGCAGATTGTTTAACAGAGTTAACAGGGTAGCGATGGCCTGTGTAGATTCTTCTCTTTGGGTAAAGATTTGTGGATTGATGGTGCCGACACAAGCGGTCGCGATCGCCAGTCAAGGAGCCAGTGCGATCGGGTTGATTAGTGTTGCCAAGTCTCCCCGATATGTCACACCCTTGCAAATGCGCGCCATCAGTGAGGCGTTGATAGCTGCTGGATATTCCAATGTGGAGCGGGTAGGGGTATTCGTTAACACCCCTCTAGATGTCTTAAGTACAGCGATCACAACGGGCAAATTGACCACTCTACAACTGCATGGTCAAGAGTCTCCTGAGTACTGCCGACAGGTGCGCATCAGGTTTCCCGATATGAAGCTGATTAAAGCCTTGCGGATCCGTAGCGATGCTGACCTTGCCGCAGTAACGCCCTATGAAACTGTTGTAGACGCAACTTTGCTCGATGCCTATCATCCGCAAATGCTGGGCGGCACTGGGGAAACGTTAGACTGGCGATCGCTCCAGGTTTTCCGATCTGCCAAACCTTGGATTCTCGCAGGCGGATTAAATGCCGAGAACATCGCCACAGCACTTGATTTACTCTCGCCTCAAGGCATTGATCTCTCTAGTGGGGTTGAAATCAATCCTGGCAACAAATGCCTGAACAAAACTCAAGCTCTGTTTACTGCCCTATCATGCTGTTCTAACTTCGATGGGCAGTGGCCTGAGAGCATCAAGGCCAAAGCACTGGAAAACTATTAGGCCAGACGCCTACAGGCATTCATGATGCTCTTAGTAGATTAAGTGGCATTGCTGAATCGAAGTATGAATCCGGCATTTGAGGCCGCGGGCAAGATGCCCGCTCTCCTCTCTCGACGGGGAGTCAGCCCATAGTATTCTTCTAGCCAGTGATTCAATTCATACCCAAAATCAGCAACGCCGATTAAGTTTTACAGGCTATAAAAAATCGAGATTGCCTTACGGCAATCTCGATTCTCATCGCCAACGGCAATCGCTTAAAACAGTGAAGGTTGGTGACGCACTAAGCTGAGAAACTCTTCACGAGTTTTCGAATCTTCTTGAAAACAACCAATCATGGCGCTGGTCACCGTCCATGAGCCGGGCTTTTGCACTCCCCTCATCGACATGCACATGTGGCTAGCCTCGACGACGACGGCGACGCCTTGCGGATCAAGCACTTCCTGAATCGCTTCTGCCACCTGACGCGTTAGCCGCTCTTGGACTTGCAAACGGCGAGAGTACATCTCGACGATGCGGGCAAGCTTACTTAAGCCAACGACTCGTTGCTTCGGGATGTAAGCGACATGAGCTCGCCCCATGAAGGGGAGCATATGGTGCTCACAGAGGCTAAACAAGTTGATATCACGCACCAAAACCATCTCATTATGGCCTTCATCAAAAATCGCATTATTGACCAAATCATCGAGAGATTGACTGTAACCGCTGGTCAAAAAGCGCATGGCTTCAGCGACCCGCTTAGGGGTTTTGAGCAAGCCTTCACGTTCAGGATCTTCACCCAAAGAAATCAGCATCGTCCGGACAGCATCCATCATCGCCAATTGACTCTCATCAGATGCTGGCTTAGCCGTGATGCTTTCGCCATAAGCAGTACTGCGATCAGGGCGAATGACGGGCCCACCATTTTGCCGCAGATCGATATCAGCGGTTGAGCTCGACAAATTGGCACCATTATTGGTGTTAGAAGACACGGTAGTCATAGTGAATTTGTAATTAATTCTCCAAGCAGTTGAAACTTTGCCGATTGACCGTGAGCAACTGACCGATCAAAGGGCACCTCCACTAGGCATCAACGTAATTTCGTCGATGACCGCAGAATTTGGCAGTTGGACAGCATTGAGGATGCTTTGAGCCACGATCTCGGGAGTCAGCATTTGCGATCGTTCAAAGTCAGCCTCCACTGTCTCGGTATCCCAAAGCGGTGTATTGACCGCTCCTGGCGATACTGTCATGACGCGGATGCCATGTTCACTTTCCTCAGCGCCTAAAATTCGGCCAAGGGTAATCAACCCGGCTTTACTGGCGCTGTAGGCTCCCCAGGTAGGAAATGCATTATGGGCAGCAATAGAAGCGACGTTGATGATAGTGCCTTGGCCTTGGGCTCGCATGCCAGGCACAACAGCCTGCATCGTGAGTAAGGCACTTGTCAGGTTGAGGTTCATCAAGGCTTGCCAATCAGCTAAGGGCATATCTGCCAATGTCCCGGTATAACCCATACCGGCATTGTTAACCAACACATTGACGGGACCAAAATCGGCAACCAAATCTTGCAAAGAGGTTGCCAAAGTCTCAGTTTCCCCCAAATCAAGACTGTAGGTTTTGGCAGTCACCCCCAACGGCGCTAACTCTTGAGCCAGAGCATCGAGTTTGTCTTGAGACCGAGCCACTAGAGCGAGATCAATACCAGCTTTAGCAAAAGCGATCGCAGTTTCGCGACCGATTCCGCTGCTTGCACCGGTAATCAGTGCCCGCTGTTGGGTTTCAGAAGTCATGGATAAATCAGAGCCAAAAAATACTTTGTGGTGAGGCTGATCCAGCGTCGATAGGTTGAAGCCTTGCAATTAACAATGACAACGCATCCTGAGGAACACCTGAGCTTAGGGCTCAAATCGCCCTAAAGACAATGTTAACAAACGTAAACTCTTTTTGGGGATTTCTCATCTAGCCATCAATCATCATAACAGGCTGCTCTCCCCTATATGTTTGTCGTTCTCCCCATGCCCGCACCAGATAACGAACTAGTATGTCGGCAGAATCAACTGCACACTGCTAATTCAGCATCAGGTGAGTGCTTCAGTTAATGGGTTTGACCGTTTTGGGCGATTTCTGCGAAGACCCCAATTTTCCGAAACTTCTGATAACGTAAATCTCGTCTTTCTGACGGAGATAAGACCAGCAGCGATTCTAAGTTTTCTCTAAGAGCTTCTCGCAAAATTTCTGTCGCTTTGAGGGGATCAGCATGCCCCCCACCCAGCGGCTCAGCCAGCAGCACATCTAAGATGCCAAGATTCATCAGATCAAGTGCAGTGATTTTGAGGGCTTCAGCAGCTTCCGCCGCTCGCCCAGCATCTTTCCACAAAATAGCTGCACAAGCTTCTGGGCTAGCAACGGTATACACAGCGTGCTCAAACATCATCAAGCGATCGCCAACCCCAATACCGAGCGCCCCACCCGAGCCCCCTTCACCAATGACCGTGCAGATGATAGGCACGTCAAGGGAAAACATTTCACGCAGGTTGTAGGCGATCGCCTCACCTTGTCCCAACTCTTCCGCTTCATAACCGGGAAATGCACCAGGTGTATCAATGAACGTAAAAATCGGCATACCAAAGCGATTGGCGTGCTGCATTAATCGCATCGCTTTGCGATATCCTCCTGGCGAGGCCATCCCAAAATTGCGGGCGACGTTGTCCTTAGTATCGCGGCCTTTTTGGTTGCCGAGCATCACCACTGGGCGGCCCTCAAAGCGGGCAATACCGCCGACAAGAGCCGGATCGTCCTTGCCAGAGCCGCGATCGCCATGCAGTTCAATCCACTCATCACTAATAGCTTGAATGTAGTCCAGCGTACTTGGGCGACGAGGATGACGCGCCACCTGTAAGCGTTGGGCAGGGGTTAAACTAGCGAAAATTTCCTGCCGTAGTTGATCTGCTCGGGTCTCTAATTGCCTCAACTGGGCTGAAACATCGACTTCATTATCTTCTGCTAGGCTCCGAATTTGATCGATCCGTTCTTCCAGTTCAACCAGAGGTTTTTCAAAATCTAACAGAATGGTCTTACGTTGGGTCGTAGGCATAATTTCAACTACATCGGGGCAGTACAGCGCCAAATTCAAAACAGCGATCAGCCATTCCGAGCTATCAAATTTAGAGAAACTCTCTCAGCTAGCATAACGGTTCTTGTTTTTCTTTCTTGAGGATTTCTGAAGAGAAAACTGAATTTTTAGGCTACCAATAGTCAACTAACCCTTCTGGAATTCAAGGAAAGCAGCGCTTATGACTTTAGTGGTCGACGCTAATTTTTCCTGGCCCATCGGCAATTAAGAGGCCTCAGACACTAGAGCAGTTGAGTTCAGATTGAGAAGTGGGCGAAAGCCATGTCGCACTGAGGCTTGACCAATCAAATCCATCTTTTCCAAAGTGATCTGATTGCGCCCCCATGAAAAGTTAGTGTGCCACTTCTCAAATTCCAACAACATTGATTCAGCAAAACAGGCAAACAACTGACGAGCCGGGACATCCATGTTCACAATGCTCATAATGCGCCAATCAATGTCCAGAGAGTGCTCAACAATACCTCCCTTGAGAACATGGATGCCCTCAGCGTTGAAATGACTATCTAAATTCTTAGGATAGCCGCCGTCAATCATGAGACAAGGACGCTTCAAAATCTGCGGGTCAATTGTGACCCCCTTTGGCATACTCGCGACCCAAACCACAATATCAGCTTGGGCAACTGCCTCTTCAAGACTATTCGGAATTTTGCCTCGACCTAATTCAGCCTGCAGATTTTGCAGACGCTCTTGGTTACGGGCAACTAGCAACAATTCTGGGATATCAGTACGAGCATTAAGCCAGCGACAAACCGCACTACCGATATCACCCGTTGCCCCACAAACAGCCACAGTGGCGGTGGCTAGATCAATGCCTAACTGGGCCGATGCGGCCTCAACTTGTCGACAAATAATATAAGCGGTATGAGTGTTACCCGTGGTAAATCGCTCAAACTCCAGAGAAACGTTCCGCACCTGCTTCATCTGGTTGAGATTGAAATTTTCGAAGATGATGGACGAAAATCCACCGAGTGCAGTGATGTCAATGCCATTTTTTTGGGCGTGAGCCATAGCATTAATCACTTTGCGAGCAGCAGTCTTAATTCGTCTTGCTGCCAACATCTCAGGTAAAAAACACGATTCGACATAGCGCCCTTCGATCACCTGTCCGGTCGCGCTCGTTACTTTGATGCTATCCACAATCTGTGGAGGTGCACTGCACCAAAAATCGAGTCCTTGGTCAGCATATTCGGGATATCCCAAATCCCGAGCGACTGATTGAGCGTGATCGAGACTAGTTAAGTGTCCAATTAGGCCAAACATCGTAATCCTGCGTACCACCTCTAAGGGAGTGAAAATGGGGCGAAAGCTGAAGATATCTCCACAATACGTGAAGTCAGCCCCGCCCTGAAAATGCTTTTGAATACCCCCACCCTGAGGTGGGAATTATTTATAGACCTGCCATATGAGCTTCGGGAAAACAATGAGCCCCTACATTAGAGACAGCGATCGCCTTCCCGAAAATCTCAAAGCAGTTCGAAACCGTCAGCAGAAATCTCTGCAAACGAGTGCCTGGTCGAGCAGTTAACCCAGGTACCTAAACAGTTGCTAAACCTTGAGCCGAAAGCTTCATTACTTCACGGTTGGAAAAGCCGATATTGCTCAAGGCTTCGCCATAGGTGATCATGAAGTCCTCGACGAGAGCCTCTTTTTCCATACCTAGAACATTAGCGTCATCAGCCACCTGATTCAGCATGGCCCAAACAATCGGTAGATTTTGACGGTTGGCCTCTTCAAGTTCAGCTTTAGACGCTTCAAAATTAGCTTTGAGCCACTCTTCACCAAAATTCAGAT